>DATBHW010000002.1 GCA_036557285.1 Ktedonobacterales bacterium | reverse complement strand
GGGCTGGGGAGTATTGTACCATTGAGACCCTCCGCCAGACCCCCCAGCGACCATATCTGTGAACCCTGCGGCCTCTCCGGGCCAGGGTTCCCCGATGTGGTCGTTCCATTTTCTCCGCCGCTTGTCGGCAGGAAAGGGGAGGCGCTCATGGTCTCGTCTCACGCATCTATCCCCTGGTACAACCTTCCGCCGCGCGCGTTCCCGGCCAAAGCCTGGCTGGAAAACCGCTATCCGTTTCGGGTCTCGCCCGCGTTCTTCATCCAGCCCAGGGGGCGCGCCACGCCTGCTGCCGCGTCAGGGCGGCGCGCGTTTCCCGCCAAAGTCTGGTCAGCGGGCCGTCAGCCGCAGCCCCACTGGTAGCGCCGCCTGGGGGCAGAGAGTCCGCGCAGGCGGACTGGCGACGTAGCTTCCAGGCGCGGGCGCGCGAGCGAGCGCAGCGAGCGAGAGTGCCGAGGCCCAGCCGAGGCAAGCGCCCGCCGCCGCAGGCGCGGCCTTCAGCCGCCAGAGCGGGGCGCAGGCGCGGCTGTAACAGCCCGCGCCCCGCTGGCCCGCAATATGCAAAGAGAAATATAGACGAGGCTGTGAGGAACAGAAGGGAGGTTGTTATGGCTCATGTATCAACCCATCACCCCAAACTGGCGCTGGTTGTTGATGATGAAGTAGAGTTGCTTGAAGTCCTCAAAGCAATCCTCGTAGAAGAAGCCGACTTTCGCGTCATCACCGCAGCACAGCCCGAACTGGTTGAGCCGCTCATAGAAACAGCGCCCCCGGAAGTCTTGCTGCTTGATCTGCGCCTGCCGGGGCAAAGCGGATGGGACATCCTGGCCTCGCTGCGCGCTAACCCACGCTTTCGCACGCTGCCGGTCCTCATCGTCAGCGCCGCTCACGATCTCGCCGCTCGCGCGGCAAAACTGAACGACCCCTGGGTTGATTTCCTTTCCAAGCCTGTTGATCTCGATGTGCTGCTGGATCGCGTCAACGCGCTCGTCAAGCGCCATGCCCAGCAGGCCAGCAGCCCATAGAGTATCATCCGGCGCAGCCTCGTTTAGCGAATCCCGGTATCCAACTCGATCTTCACCGATAGAGTCTGCCCGGCGGCAATTGTCACCTCTACAGGTTCTCGCTGCGCAGGGTACCCGCCGGGAACAGGCGCAACTTTCACCAGATACCTCCCTGGCGAAAGCAGAACCCTGAAATGCCCATTCTTATCAGTCGTCGTCGTGGCCGCCACCTTCCCACCAGGAGTCACAATCATTACCTGGCGGTCAGGCACTGGCCTGGGTGGGCATGGCTGTTCCGCTGTGGCTACCGGACACGTAGGGCCAGCCACCACATCACCATTCAGTGTCCCCTGATCCGCATCCTCGTGCCCAGGCGTAGGCGTTGCCGTGGCGCTCGCCGTAGTCTGAGGCTCATTCCCACCTGCCGTACTCTGGCCCGCGCTCCTGCCACCAGGCGCGCAGGCCACCAGACCCAACAAAACCCCAGCGGCCAGAAGCAAACCCGGCGTTAGCCACAAAGAACGACGAAAGAAGAATCTGTGCTGCATAACACCCTCCTGTATTATGTCAAGGGCTTGCCCCTGAGCAAAACCCTCACACAAGAGACGCCAGAGCGCAGCCAGAAGTTCCCCTTATCGTGCGCTTGCTCCCTGCCCCTCGAACTGCTCTCGACGCGCTTGCCGCGCCTCACGAATCGTCGCTATTGACAAGTCTGCTGGCGGCTCGCCACGCGCAGGCATCACACGCGCATATTTGCCCTGGCGCACATGCACCGTCGTAAGCGATTCCCCCATCCGAGACTTCATCGCGCTGAGCAAGGTCGGCTTATCGTCAATCATCACATAATGCTCAGCAGGAAAAAGCGCCCGTATCTCATCAACATGCTCTTCCTTGTGCAGATAGAGCGCCACCCGCCCCTGAACCGCTGCCGATATACCGCTTCGCACAATCTTCAAGCCTTGAAACGACGCATCGCCATCCGAGGTAATGGCCGTCGTCCCCAGCGTTCGCAGATACGCCAGCGTCTCCAGAGCCTCTGGATAGAGATACGCGCGAAACGGAAACGACAGATAATAGTTGGAAAGCTGGAACAGCCTCTCACCAGAAAACTGCCCCGCAAACTCACGCGCAAAGCGCGCCAGCGTCAGCGGATAATCAACCACATCCGCTTCCCGGCGCACCTCCTCGTATAATTCCCAAAAACGGGAGGCCGCTGCCTCACCCAGCAGATCGCGCAAATACGCCGCCTGATCGTCCTTCGCCTTATCGTTATCGAGCAACGTATTATCCACATCAATCAAAAACGCCAGAGAAGGGATCGGCATACAGCCTCCTGTTCCAGGGTCAGAGACGCCCCAGGCGTCCTATCTTGTTTGCGGCTAAGGCGTATTACCAACCGTTTGCACCGCTTGAATCAACGCGGGCAACAGTTGATCTGCAATCGGCGTACCCCAACCCGTCACCAGATCGTAGCCAGTCACCGCCGCATAGCCCGCGACGCGCTGAAAATTGTTATTGCCCTTTGTAATATCATGGAAAGCCTGGCCCTTCAAGCTGTACAGCCCTGGCTGGATATACCCAAGAGGCCCGCCGCCCGCCTGAGCACTCATCTGATCCGCAATCGCAATCAACCCCGCCCAGCATGGTGAACTCGCGCTCGTACCACCAATCAGGTTCCAGTGCGGCCACTTGGATACATCAATGGTTCCAAAATCAGACGTTTCATAGAGCAGGTAATTCACATCTGCCGGGAAGGCCAGATCAGGAAGACCCCGTTTCCCCTGGAACATCCCTTGATCTGGCACATTCTTCTGATACGCTGGCTCGCCATACAGCGCGCTCAATCCACCACCTGTCGAGCCGCCATTATTATTCCAGGTGGTCTCGCTCCCATACACCCCGTTCTCATCTTGAATAGTCAGCGATGTGCCACCAATCGCCAGCACATAGGGATCAGAAGCCGGCCAGGAGACGTTCGGCTTGTCCCAAAACAGATTATGATTCACGTAATCATTTGGGTTCGTCGCCCCATTGTCTCCAGACGACGCCATCACCGTAACCCCCATGCTCGCCGCTCGCTTGAAAATCTCGTGCGCCGCGTCGTACTCCTTCTGCTCGTTCGTCTTGTCAACCGCCGTATCGGTACGAGTACCCAACTCGCTGCCGCCATAACTGATGGAAATAATATTCCCCAGCTTCTTATCCAGCGCATAAGCAACAGGGTCTTCCAGATCATACAGGCCGCATGACGGCGCATTCTTGGGTACCGGGAAATACTTCAGTTCTTTGTTTGGCCCAACCACCACCACAATACTCGCGCCAGGAGCCATAGCATGGCTCCATTCCACATCCAGCGCAGTTTCAATCTGCAAGCCATCCAAGTCATTAAAATCAGAGCACTTGTATGGGGTAGGCGGCCCAAACGGTTGAACAATCTTAAAGCTAGGCGGATCAGGCAAGCCCCAGGCTTTGTCAAACGCCTGCAAGTCCTTTTCGACATGATCCGTATTCCCCGCCGCAATAATCACAATCGTCTGGCCCTTGCCATCATAGCCTTGCGCATAAAGCGCATTCAAGCTAAAGGCTTGCTGCATCTCTTGTGGGCTATAGCAGGGAATCACCACGACGGTATTACACTGCCTGGTCGTTGGAGCGGTACCGTCTGGCTTGAATGCCGACCCTGATGAGGATGGTGTCCCCGTCGGCGCAGGTGTGGTCCCTCCTGGTGTCGCCGTAGCCTGGGGAGTTCTGGTCGTTGGGGCAGGCGCGCGTGACAGCGCATACAGCACCAGCGGAACCAGAATGACCAGCAAAGCCAGCCCACCAAGCGCCATAATCAAAAAGGGTGAAGTCTTGCTGGGTGGCGGCGGGTTGGGAACAAAGCCTGGCGTCTGCCCTGGCGCGCCTGGATAGCTGCCCTGCCCAGGGGGCGGCATAGTTCCTGGCTGCCAATATCCTGGCCCGCCGCCTGGCCCCACTGGAGGCTGCGTTGGGTAGCCAGCCGGTGGCGGCTGTGGTGAAGGCCACCCCCCTGCGCCGCCAAACTCACGAAACGTATCGGGTGAGGGGGGAGGATACTCGTTATCTGCCATATGGAAGTTCTTCCTTCTTTGTCATACTCTACGCCAGAATGCTCGTGGTTTCTATCATACAGCACATGGGCCTTCCGCGCTAGAGGCAGACCATTTTCCCGCGCCGCAGCCTTGACAGGTCGCCCTCCAGAGCGTACTCTGGCAGGGAAACGTCTCACCTTTTGAGGAAAGTCATATGGGTTTGAGCCATTATCATACCTCTTTCGGCGTTCGCAGCTATGAAACTGGGCGTCTCGGCATCATCTCAACTGGAACCTTGCTCCGCTATCTTGAACATGTCGCCACCGAAGCCTCCGCCGCCGCAGGCTTTCCACGCTCCTGGTATGACGAACAGGACTCCGCCTGGGTAGTCCGCCAGATGACACTCGAAGTGGACCAGCCTATCGTGCTGACCGACGAACTCAACTTCGATACCTGGCCTTCTCAATACGCCCGTATCCAGGCATACCGTGAATATCTCGTCACCAGCCAGAACAGCGATCATCTTCTCGCCCGCGCTCGCGCCCATTGGGTCTATGTCGGGCGGCAGCGCGGCTTGCCCATCCGGCTCCCGGCAGAGATACCCGAACAGGCTATCCCCGACCCACAAACGGTTACGTTTTCCGCCTTACCCATCATTACGCCGCCAGGAGACACCCTGCCCACCTTTCATCAGAGCCTGATAGCTCGCAGCTACGAAGCTGACATCGTTGGACACATCAATAACACCATCTATATTGATTGGCTGGAAGAAGCCATACACAGCGCCTTTGCTCAGCTTCCAGTTGACCTCATCGGCCAGCACGCAGAACAGCGTCACAACCTGCGCGCCTTCTTGCAGCGCGGCGTCATAGACTATATGAAGCCCGCCCTCCCAGGCGACACCCTTGAGATCATCACCACCTGCACCGGCAGCTACCCTCATGGCCTGGCCTGGTCCCAGGTCATCCAGAGAAAGGACTCTGAAGAACCCATCATTCACGCAGATACCTGCTGGTCCTGGCTCCCCTAGCCCTTCTAGCGCAAAACTGGTAAAAACCCACCCATTGCTGCTACAATGGCTGTGTCCTTGACACACATGTACTGCTTGATACGTCTAGCATGGTGAAGAAGTATAGAACAAGTGCATCTCTTGCTTATCCTCATGCTTTCATGAGAGAATAACCTGCGCAAAGGAGGTTGGCGCTCGCTTCCGGCTGGCCGTCGGGGTATCAGCGCCGTCCATTCTGATGAATCTATCATCCTGGCGCCGACTATCCCAACTGGCCGCCTTTGGCCTGGCGCTTCTCTTAGGTCTGAGCGCCTGTCTGGACCTGGGTACGACACCAGGCGCCCAGGCGACTATTAGCATCAACAACAGCTCTAACAGCCTTACACCAACACCCACTGCGCCACCCTATAAGGTCGGCGCCTATGTGAGCAACAGCACCCTCACCAACTCAAGCGGAAATATTATCGTCTACGTCATCTTCCATCATGGGCAACTCCCGCAGAAAGGTGGAAAGGTGAGCCTTTACTTCCACTTTGAGAATGGTGGGGGCATTACATCACTCAACAATCAGGCTGGAACGAGAACCACCGGCTCGGACGGATTTGCCAGCTTCCCCATCAGCTTCAGGGGTCTTCCAGCCAACATGCCGATCAGCATTGATGTTACCGTCCGCTTCTCCGGCATCTCAACCATTGTGGCAAAGGATGCCGCCTCTTTTAGCATTGTCAACATTGGTCCCAGCGCCACCCCCTCTCCAGGCGCTGGTGGATAAACGAAACGTCACTGCCAGCGTAAGATCGCGCAACTACCAGACTGGAGCACTCACGCGATCTTGCGCTGGCAGCAGCGAATGTGAGCAGCACGCGATTTCTTTCCTTAACACGCGGGAATGCTTCTATGAGAATACTTCTATGAGCAGGAACACGATCCACTATCAGGTCCAATGGGGTGATACGGATGCTGCTGGCATTGTCTTCTACCCCAACTTCTTCCGCTGGTTCGATCACGCGGCGCTGGAGTTTCTGCGCTCGTTAGGGGCGCCGCTGGAGATGCTGAAAACGCACTACCATGTCCTGGCGCCTGTTATCGAAGTCGGCTGCCGTTTTCAGAAGCCGCTGCGCTATCATGATCTGCTGACCATTGAAACGACCGCTACCGAGGTACGCACGCGCTCATTCCGTCTGGAGCATCGTGTACTGCGAGACAATGAAGTTGCTGGCATCGGCTATGAAGTGCGCGGGCTGGCGCGCATCCCAACCGACGACCAGAGCAAACTTGAACTTATCCCTATTCCCGATCATATCCGCGCGCTCCTGCGTTAGAAGCGCGTCTTGTTCCAGCGATCCACAGACGAGACCTCCTCTTTTCTGCTGACAAATTCAGAAAAATATGGTATGCTTCGTTTGTGAGGCATTCGGGCAAAAAGCAAGCCGCGTCGGCGCTTCTTTGTCCTGGCGGCATGAATCTGCTCAACGATTTATAACGGTCTTCAGTGCCAGCCGCTCTGCCAAGCACCTGCAACAGAATCAGGGAGACAAGGGAGTCTCATCCTTCTGAGGCTATGCCCGACCGAATGGCGCCGAAGCTAACACGGTCCGGTTGACGAGAGAAAGGAAGACCCCATGCAGGAAATCGGACACCTTAGCATCAGCCTGACTGATCTCCCCGACCTGGACGATCATCCCTTTGTAAAGCGTCTGCCCGATACCCGGCATAATGTCTTGCTGCATCATCGAGTCGTGTCAGGCGCGGATGCCTGGCATGTCATTACGCGACGGCTTCTGGATATTGCTTTGCCCGAAGCGGACAATGCCTGGAGCTACGAGACGGCCATCTTTCCAGAGCATTTGCCCAATCAGCCTGATCTGGCACGTGGACGTTACACACGCTACGCTATGCAGCGGGCTGCAATATCAGGACACGGCCACAGTATCCAGCGGCTTCTCCAACGGCAAGCGACAGCGTAGCAGGTATTCCACAATAGCTCGGTAGCAGAAGCAGGAGAGACTCGCCAGTCTTTGCGCGAGTCTCTCCTGCTTTTCTTTGTGGCAGAGGGGCCGTTTTAGGTATATACTTGGAATTGTCATATACGACAATTCCAAAAGGTGATCCTTGAAGCCTGACGGAAAGGCGCTGGAGAAAGCAAGGTAGAGCATGAAACCAGAGCAGAAACAAAGCGACCCCGGAGAAGCGCTCCACTCTCAAGGAGAGCTTTCCGGTGAGCAGCGGCCAGGCAGCGCAGGTGATGCGCCTTCCAGCAAGCAAGAAATCATTAGCCCAAAGGAAATGCGGCGATGGGGGGAGGCGATTCGCCAGCGTCGGCGCGATCTGGACTTGACATTGAAGCAGTTGGCCGAGGTCACAGGCGTTTCTTTTGGCTATCTGGCAAAGCTGGAACGTGGCGATCCTGATGCGAAGAATCCAACACGCCTGGTGATTGATGCCCTGCGCGCAGCTCTTAATGTTTCCGCGCCTGGGGGCGTGCAATTATCGAGAACGGCGCTGGCATCCTGGCGTAGCGGGCTGACCCAGCAGGCGATCACAGCGACTCATGACCACCGAGAAGGAGAGGCTGCATCAATACCTGAAACGCATACAGCCCAGCAGCGTTGGCAGGTTGCAGAAGCGCTCCTGCTGATCTGTGGACGATTAAGTGCTGCACAGCTTGCTGCCGGTTTAGATTGCGCATTATTTGAGGTTGAAGAAACCATCCAGGCGCTACGTGGGCATCTTATGGGGCATGGGGTAGTCATTCAGGAGATGAACGGGGAGTATCAACTTGCTTCGGACGCAGCTTTCGCTCCTGCGCTGCGACTTGCGCTGACAGCCATTGGCCTGGCGCCTCGCAGGCAAACACAGCTTACCCAGGCCCAACGGGAGGTGCTGGCATTAGTGATCATGCACCAACCGATCACCCGCGCAGCGATTGAACGCTATCGCGGCGTGGACAGCGAAAAGCCGCTGCATGCGCTCATCGAAGCGGAGTTGGTAACGTTCCTTTCGACGACCACGCCTCATGGCGCTCGCCAATATATCTCTACGCTCAGGGTACTGGAGGAATCGGGGTACAGTTCTTTAGATGCTCTCCACCAGGCCATAGGCAAAGATATGTCCCTGCCGATGATTCAATCAGGAGGGCAGGAGAGCGAAACCACTCAATCTGGCTGATCTTTTGTTCCAGTGAAACAAAGAGCGATTGATCTCTGGCAAAAACGCTCCATTTTCTCTTGTGCTTTCAATCAGCGTGTGCTACCATAACTTCAGGTTGAGGCGGTCTTACATAAGACCACCTGAGTATGTTGAGAGCAAAGTGGTCTTACGTAAGACCACTTGAGCGTCAAACGGGTGCTCTATCCGCCGTCGCCAGGAGACGCTCTTGCTTCGTTGAGGCGTGCTACCTGGCTTTCAGAGGCTTGACGAACATCTCGCCGCCTGATAGATGCGCGACATGCTGGCGGAGCCATTCCGTCATAGAGAGGGTTCATGCCCTATGTCCACCACAGAAGCGAACGGTGTAGTTTATGCCATCGCCAATCAGAAGGGTGGGGTTGGCAAAACCACCACCACCTTAAATCTAGGAGCAGCCTTACATGAACGCGGGCGGCGTGTCTTGCTCGTTGATTGGGATCCCCAAGCCAGCCTTACGATAGCGATGGGCGTCAACCCTGAAGATCTAGAGCAGACTATCTACGACGCGCTTATGGCTTCCACACGCGATGAGCAAGTGCCACGTCTGGAGGATGTGATTCTTCACACCGCGATTGGCCCCAATCTTGCGCCAGCAAACATTGGGCTTTGCCAGGCCGAGCTTGACCTGTATCACGCCCAGCTTGGTGAATTGATCCTAACGGATCTGCTGGAACCAGCGCGGCACAGCTATGATTATATCTTGATTGATTGCCTCCCATCGCTGGGCATTTTAACTGTGAACGCGCTGGCCGCCGCCAATACCGTCATTATCCCCATGCAGACGGAATATCTGGCGATGAAGGGCGTGGGGCTGCTTCTCAAAACAATCCAGACCGTCAAGCGTATTAACAAGGGCTTGAAGGTCGGCGGCGTCTTGCTGACGATGGCCGATACACGGACCGTCCACAGCCGCGATGTAATCTCCTCTACCCGCGAATCATTGCTCGGCCAGGTGCCAATTTATAACTCGGTCATCAAAAGCAATGTGCGCTTGAAAGAAGCGCCTATTGTCGCTCAAAGTGTGCTCGCTTACGATACCACCGCCAATGTTTCTGTCGCCTATCGACAGCTTGCAGAAGAAGTTGAGCGTGAATGCGGGAGGCTTCCTGCTATCTCAGCCGTTAAAGCAGTCGGCCATCAGAAGGGATAACGACACATGCCGCAACAGAGAGCGCGTCTCAGTACCGATATAGCAAAGCATCAGTTGGGCTTGAATGTTGGTTCTCCTATTTTGGCAGAAATTGCCAAGGGGTCTGGACCCGCAACTGAAGAAAGAACGCTTGAGAAGGTAGCCATCGATCTGATTAAGTCGAACCCTTTTCAGCCCCGGCGTGATTTTGATGAGATAGGGCTGGGGGAGTTGGCCGAAGTGATGAAATCCATGGGCTTCTTTGGCGCGCTGCTTGGACGTCG
Organism: Ktedonobacterales bacterium; assembly: GCA_036557285.1. Classification (NCBI taxonomy): domain Bacteria; kingdom Bacillati; phylum Chloroflexota; class Ktedonobacteria; order Ktedonobacterales; species Ktedonobacterales bacterium. Next base: position 45,944 of record DATBHW010000002.1, on the reverse strand, counting down.
GCAACATCGCCATATTGAACTTGCTTACGGCGAACGTCGGGTGCGCGCAGCCAGGATGGCTGGGCTTGAAGAGATTCCGATGGAAATTCGGGATCTCTCCGACGAGGATATGTTCAATATCGCTCTGGTGGAGAACGAGCAACGCCGCGACCTGACCCAACTGGAAGTGGGCGAGGCAATTCTGCGCGCCAAAGAACAGTTCAACCTCAGCGAGCGTGACATTGCCGCGCGGCTGGGCAAAAGCAAAGGCTATGTGCGCAACCGCATCGAGACGGCCATGCTCCCTGATGACTTGAAAGAGAAATTGCGTACCACCTCTGAGGACACCTTCTCAGCCAGCCACGCCCGCGAACTGGATCGGATCAAAGACCCTTTCATGCGAGCGGTGACGACGAGCAAAGTTATTCATGAAGGCCTGAATTACCAGGAAACGAAAGCTGCTGTTGATCGCACGCTGGGCTTGACTGGGGAAAGTGCTCATGTGGATGATTCGACGTTGGATGAATCGGGTTTTGATGATGAGGACGAGGTGATTGGGACAAACGATGCCCCACTCCGCCAGCAGCGGGAGCCAGTTCGAGGAATAGACCGCCTCCGCCAGCAGACCGAGCGCATCCTCCGCACCATCGAGTTGCTTGCCAACGATACACGAATTGATCGACAAGAACTGCGGGGAGCTTTAGAGCAGTTGTATTCAAGTGTTTTCGACTGGGCAAGCGATCTCAGTTAACTGCTCTCCGGCATCTGGCTTTCCAGGGGGTTTCGCGGGTAGCACTAAAGGGAAAAGCGCCTGCGAAACCCCCTTTCGCGGGTAGCACTAAAGATTTTCGCGGGTAGCACTAAAGATTTTCCTCATTATATGCTCATTTGCGCTGATTTTCCTGCGCTTTCGCGGGTAGCACTAAATAGCCGATTGGTTTTTCTTTTGCTTTCGCGGGTAGGACTAAAGATTTTCGCGGGTAGGGCTAAAGAAGACGCCGTTCCTTTCGCGGGTAGGACTAAAGATTTTCGCGGGTAGCACTAAAGGGAAAAGCCTTCTTTTCGCGGGTAGCACTAAAGAAAGTGGCTCTTTTTTCGTGGGTAGGACTAAATTTCTTTCGCGGGTAGGACTAAATTTGATAGAACGCGCGGTGTCAGGCTACAATTGGTTTCACGCCCACCCTCGCGCCCTCTGTATAGTAATATATTTTGTATAGTAATTACTTGTATAATAAATCTCTTGTATACAAAAGGCTGGAGGAAAAGAGAGAAAGAAGAAAAAATATAGAAGCCTCATGACCTTCTCCGGGCAGCATGAGCCAAAGTACAAAAGTAATAGCTCATTGCTTTCTCTTTTTCTACATGGTATACTTGTAATCGCATCTTCCAATGCGCAGCGTTGTTTCTCTTAGCTCTTGCAATGTGGGAACTTTGGCTGAGAGTGAGTTCTTCGATGCCCGCAGGTACATACCTGACGTAACTAAATCGTTCTGAACCATTCCCTGCCTTTATCGCTACCCACGAAAAACTTTACGCCATGCAAAAACGAAGTAGTGATTTCAGACGCCCCGGATGATCAAAGTGATCTCCGGGGCGTCTTCTTTAGCCCTACCCGCGAAAATCTTTAGCCCTACCCGCGAAAGGGGGATCGTATGGAGCAGCGTGCAAGGTCCGACACAAAAGGAACGCAAAGCGATCACGAGCAGTTGGCAGCAAGCAAAGCCTGGCGAGTGAAGTCGGCGCCGACTTCACGGCGACGCAAACGCCAGGGTGCTCGTGAGGCTGCGCCGCTTTCCCTCTTTTCTGAAACTGCGCCGAGAGAGGGCGCAGCAGCGCCTGTTGATCGAGGGGGGGCCGTTGGAGGAAAGCCTGTTCCTATAGTCGAAAGAGGGCAGAATCTCGAACAAACAGTAGCTGATGTTGAGCAACTGGTCGAAGATACCGACCCATTGCTGGATGCACCCTCACTCTGGGATCTCCCGTTTCCCCCCTGGCCCCCTAGCCCGGAGCTATCAGAGTTGCCCAATCAACTACCACCTTCCATGCCCGTTCTTGCCTTGCCTGTCTCTACGATGGAGGCGCATGCTGATGGCGCAGGACGAGACCTGCTTGAGTTTTATGGTGTGGTGCCTCGTACTCGTGCCGATGACCCTGAGGAGGAGCGTCGTTTTCGCGCGCGCATTCTGATGGAAGCTCGCAGGGGAGTGATTGCCGTTGATGGCCTGTATACGCGCAAAGCCGATTTGCATCTTGGCCCTATGCCTAAAGGAGAAATCATTGGTCGTCAGCGATGGGTAGCGCGTAAGGGCGATATGCGCCTGGAGATCGCTCTAGATCGCATTCAAGATGAGATCGAATCGGCTGCTCAGCGTGAGGGCGTGGCCGTTGCCGATCTTTCTACGCAGGCCCTGCTGGTGACTGCGGTTGATGTGGCTTTGATGATGGTTGGGGAATGGGCAGCCAAGATTATGCTGGGGTTATATGAAGCCGCAAATGATTGTTGGCGGTCCCCACTCTTCAATCTCGATGTCAATGCCTTTCTGACCAAATTGGGGCGCAAACCAGAGGTCAAAGTGGATGCGGATGGCGCAGCCCGCGAGTATCATCGGAGCGAGGCGCGCGCGGATTTCTGGAATACGATGCGGGCGCTTTCAGCGGTCTCGCTGGAAATTGTGCGTACTATTCGCCACCCCGACGGAACGATTGCCGATGATACGATTGAGCGCCCCCTGGTCTTCCTCTTCGGCGGCACGTATCCCCACAGGGATAACCCGGAGGGCCGCAGGCGCGCGCCTTCGCATGTGAAGGTAGCGCTTGGCTGGTATACGGGAGTGCGGCAGCTTGATGGCCGCCCTGGTACAGATTATGTGCCAGCCGAGCGGCTTCAGCCTGGCCGCGGACATGCTCAGCATCATGCGACCCGCGAGCGGTTGCGCCGACGGCTCCTGTTGTATGCGCACTATCGCTTGCAAGAGATGCGCGCGAGTAACCAGACTGTGCCACCGCCAGAAGGGTATGTGCTGGTGCGCCTGCGCCGCAAAACGGCGCTGGAGCGGGCTGGCATCACGACGGCTAATGTGACCTTACAGCGTAATTCGCTCATGAAAGCTCTGGAGAAATTACGCGTGGCAGGTGTCATCTATGGTCATGGGGAGATTCCTCGTAAGCCTGATGATAGCTTTGAAATTCAGGTGAACTGCAAACTGCTGATGGATGAGCGCGGCCATTTGCGCGATCTTATTGATCTTCAAGATGATCTGGGGGTTGAATTGGGTACAGTCGTTCTCAGCGGCGCTGTTGGCCGCGAGAGCGAGGTAACTTCGGCGCTGGAGCGGGATGGAGAGGTTGACATCGAGGCAGAGTCTGGTGGTGATTTGTTTACCGAGCTGGTTGATGATCCTGAATGGACGGGACAGCTCAGCCGTTTTGTGCCTGATGCGGAAGGCACGCGTGATGGCCGCCAGAACCGCGATGTGCAAATGCTCTGGGGATTTGTGCGCGATGCGCTGCGGCCTGGCCTGAATACAGCCCGCCGCCAGCATCTCGATTCTCTGGTGCCAGCCTGGAACCCGACGAACCCCCGTGAACTGGCGCTGCTTGGGAGTTCTAGCTACACCGTTCGCTTCACCAGTATGGCGCTGGCGCGTGACATCAATGAATTGATCAGCAAACTCTTGAGTCGCTTCTTTGATCACGCCCGATTTGTTTTCGTACCTCAAGAGGTGATTGAACAGGTTCAGGCTGCGGCCAATGAGGCGCACTGAGTCAGGAACTAATGACCGGCTGGTCTTACATAAGACCACCAGGAAGTATCGGAGCTGCATCGCCTCTTTGCTTGACAAAGCGCCAGGTCGTGTCCGATGCTGTGCTGTGGTAATAGCGCAGAGAAATCTTATGATGTGAAAATATGTATGTTTTGGTAGAGAGCGTTCTATATGTCGGTTCGCCGTAATCCCACTGGATATTGGCTCCCAATATTAGTTGGTGTGATAGGGTTGTTGGCGCTTGTCTTTGGCAGCGCGCCTGCTCGCGCTGCTGGATACGATGCAGGCCCCGTCGTTACCCTCCAATTTCAGACGCACTTGCGTTCTCGCCCTTTCTGGCTGGACTATCATGCTCCGAAGTCGCGGTACTTCGCCACGTTGGATGCCTGCGTAGACCCTCTGTTTGTGACGATCTCTTCAAGGGCGCGCGATTTTGGGAACTGCTTTGTGCTGCAAGCTGCCATGCCGGACTATACGCCGATCAGCGTGCCTGAAGACGACGAGTATCTTCGCTTCAATGAGATTACTTATTGGACCAGGCCGGTGCAGGTCATTATGCCTGATCAGTTTGCGCATACTATGGAGTTCACTACCCAGTATGTGTTTCATGACCGCGAGCAATCTGCTCCAGGGGGCGGGCCACTGGTCCTGAGCCATAGTGTGGTGCTGTCGAGCCTGTTGACTATCAGTGCTTCGGATGGCGAGGTGGATGTACTCATGGACGGCAATATTCCCCATGCGCAAAGTGTTCATTTCGTTTTCCATCCGATCGGGACATATGATCAGAACATGACCTTTTGGGGTTGTCTGCGCCGCCCAGCGCAAGGGGTGCTATCTGCCTATTGCGCGCAATTGGGGGAGCTTCCTGATGGGACATTTCAGATTGATGCAAAACTTCCAGCAGTCTACCAACCGGCAAGCCTCTTTGGCCCGGATGTGGACCCGCTGCTGGAAGGCACAAATATCCAGATGACGATTGTTGCGGCCCCTGCCGGGTCAGTATTTCCAGATGCCCAGCCGGCGCCACCCCTGTTTAGCGGGCATCCAGAAGATCAGATTGTGACTCCTGCTGGCGCCGCTCGTGATTGCGCAATGGCGTCGGCGCTGGTGTATGCCCACCAGACGCTTGAGTGCAGCGCGTCAATTAAACGTGATGCGCTGGGCCAACCCTATCTCTTTTCTACTAAAGTGAATGCCTATATTGGCTCTCCCCCTTCTTTTGCTCAGAAGTTGTGCTTGTTCTGTACCAGTACACAGCCCTGGCCGTATGCCGGGCCAGTCTTGCTGGCGTTGCTGCTGCTGCTGCTGGGCGCGGGCGGCATTACAACCCTGATGTATCTAGGACGTGTGCCTCTGCCCATAGGTTCCAGGCGACCATTGGCCCACCAGCCCATGTTTGTTTCTAGCTCGCTGCTGGCTGTCGTCTCCCTGGTGTTTCTGGTGAGCCTGGCTGTTCAGTTTCGCACCGGTTCTCAACCGGCTGTGCCTGGCGAGATTATTCTTGAGATGACCCCCGGCGCGTCTCCGGTAGCCAATGATGTGCCGCCAACGCCTACCCCAACGCCGAGTCCGACACCAACCCCTAGCCCAACTCCCAGCCCGACTGTTCCATCTGGCCCAACTCCCACTCCTACGCCATAGGAAGAGGGAGAAAGGCCAAATTGGATGGTTAAATACCCACCTATTGGATGTTGACTTTTCCTATTGGATGGATACAATAAGGGAAGAGTCGCTGCTTTATGCTAAAAGGGGATAGGAGTTGATGAATCACTCCCTGCCGATTGAACTTGATCGCGGGCCGCATGCCGCGCCGCTCTATATCCAGATTCGTGAGCGTTTAGCCCTGTTGATCCGGCGCGGCGATTTGAGCGCTGGCACGCGGCTTCCGCCTGAGCGCGAACTGGCAGATCGGTTGCATGTCAACCGAACGACGGTGGTTCGTGCGTATGGTGATCTCGCTGCGGCTGGTCTGGTACACGCGCATGTAGGGCGCGGAACGATTGTGCAGGCTGCCAGCGAACCAGTCAGAAGCCCTACGAAAGCCAGTTTTGCTGGCGGGAACAGCGCCAGCTTCCCCGGTGCTTTTTCCTGGGCCGCGTATCTGCGGGAGACGAGCATCAGCGCATCAACAGAAATGGGCCTGGGGAGCGCGCTGCAATCTTCGCCTCTGGTCAATCGGCCTGAAATCAGTCAGGGCGATACATTGCTGGCCGACGTAGTTGCGCTGGCTTCGCGCGCTGATGTGATCTCGCTAGCGGCTGGCACGCCCGATCCCGCGTTCTATCCAGTAGATGAGTTTTGTACGGCGCTGACTTCGGAGCTTCGCGCCAGCGGCGGCCAGTTGCTTCAGCATTGCCCGATTGAGGGGTTGGAAGCGTTGCGCGCCTCGCTGGCCTCCTGGCTCAACCGGCGCTGGCGGGAATTACGCCAGGCGAGCGGATTGGCTGCCGGACAGGGGATGCCGCTTGAGCCGGAGCATTTGATGGTGCTTTCGGGTTCGCAACAGGGTCTCTGGCTGGTAGCGCGAGGGCTGCTGGCGCCAGGGGATACGGTGCTGGTGGAGACGCCAACCTACCTAGGCGCGCTGCGTGTCTTTGCGGCGGCAGGGCTGCGTACTGTGGGGGTTGCCTGCGATCAGGAAGGTATGGAGCCAGAAGCCCTGCGTGGGGCGCTGGAACGCTACCGCCCGCGCTTGATTTACTGCCTGCCGACGTTCCAGAATCCGAGCGGTACGACGATGGGTTTGAGACGCCGCCTCGCGCTGCTGGAGTTGGCGCAGCACTATCAAACGCCGATTTTGGAAGATGATCCCTATGGGGAGCTGTTTTACTCGGAAGCGCCCCCGCCCTCATTGTCGGCGCTGGATCAGAGCGGCTCGACGTTGTATCTAGGTACCTGCTCGAAGATATTATTTCCTGGGGCGCGTCTGGGCTGGATTGCCGCGCCGCGCCCGGTGATTGCACAGTTGAGTCTCTTGCGTCAATATATCGATCTGCATGCCAATACTCCGGCGCAGGTAGCATTGGATGGCTTTCTGCGCGAGGGGGTGCTGGATACGCATCTGGCGCGTGTGCGCGGGCGCTATCGTGAGAAGCGCGATCTGCTGGCGGGGGCGTTGGAAACGGCGGGGCGCGGGCTGCTGCGCTGGCAGACGCCAGAGGGCGGCTATTATCTCTGGTGTGCCCTAGAGGGCGGGCTACTGGCGCGCGATGCACAGGACGAAGCCGCGCGCCTGGGCGTGGCGTTTGTGCCTGGGGATGCATTTTATGCCAGCGGGGGCGGAGAGCGTCATTTGCGCTTGAACTTTACCGGCCCTGATGCGGCTTCGCTGGAGGAAGGGGCCAGGCGCATAGGCATCGCGCTGGAGCGACTGACTCGTCGGGCGCGTCGAGAGGAGCGCCCTCCGGCGCTGGTGGCGCGGCGACCACTGGTATAACGGATATTTTTGCTCATCAGTAGTTTTGAGGAGGGAATACGTAAATGGCACAGAATCATGCTCAGCAGAATGGAAAACAGGTTGGCACAGAGAAAGTCAAGCGGGCTTTCCCTGAAATGCTCAAGGGCGGCGTCATTATGGATGTGGTGACGCCCGACCAGGCGAAGATTGCTGAGGAGGCGGGCGCGTCGGCAGTGATGGCGCTGGAGCGTGTGCCTGCCGACATTCGCGCGCAGGGCGGCGTGGCGCGCATGAGCGATCCTGAGTTAGTATCGGGAATCAAGCAAGCGGTGACTATTCCGGTGATGGCGAAGTGCCGCATCGGACATTTTGTCGAGGCGGAGATTCTTCAGGCGCTTGGCATTGATTGTATTGATGAGTCCGAGGTGCTGACGCCAGCCGATGAAGCATTTCATGTGAACAAGCGCGCTTTTACGATCCCCTTTGTGTGCGGGGCGCGCGATCTGGGCGAGGCGCTGCGCCGGATTGGCGAGGGCGCGGCGATGATTCGCAGCAAGGGCGAGGCCGGAACCGGCAATATCGTTGAGGCAGTGCGCCACTTGCGGGCCATTACCGATGGCATCCGCAAGATTCAGGGGCTGCCTGAAGAAGAGTTGATGGCGGAGGCGAAGAACCTGGGTGCGCCCTATGAATTGGTGCGCGAGGTGCGCGAGTTGGGGCGGCTGCCGGTAGTGATGTTCTGCGCGGGCGGCGTGGCGACTCCGGCGGATGCGGCGCTGGTGATGCGGCTGGGGGCCGATGGTGTGTTTGTCGGCTCTGGCATCTTCAAGTCGGAAGACCCGCTGCGCCGGGGCAAGGCGATTGTGAAGGCGACGACGCATTTCCGCGATGCGCAGATTCTGGCGGAGGTGTCGCGTGGGTTGGGCGAGCCGATGCGCGGCCTGGATGTGAAGACGCTGCCCCCAACCGAATTGATGGCTGCGCGCGGCTGGTAGTGCGCAGCAGAGGCGCTGAAGGTATGCTCAGGATCGTTCGGGCGCAATCCGAGCAGGAGATAGGGCGGGTCCGCGAACTCTTTCTGGAATACGCGGCTTCGCTGGGGGTCGATCTGTGCTTTCAGGACTTTGAGCGGGAGCTTGCGGAACTACCAGGGAAATACGCGCCGCCGGAGGGAAGGCTTCTTATAGCCGAAGAGGGCGGGGAGGCGGTAGGGTGTGTGGCGCTGCGAAGGCTCAATGCTGACGTGGGGGAGATGAAGCGGCTCTACCTGCGGCCAACGTTTCGCGGCAGGGGTGTTGGCAGAGGGCTGGCGCTGGCGATTATCGCCGAGGCGCGGGTGATTGGCTATAGTCGTTTGCGCCTGGATACGCTGCCTTTGATGCAGGAGGCACGGGAGCTATATCGCTCGCTGGGCTTCAAGGAGATCGAGCCGTATGTCTATAACCCGATTGAGGGGACGCTGTATCTCGAATTGGCCTTAGATTCTTAAAACCTTGTTGAGATAGGGGTACTTGATGGGACTCGTTGCAGCTGTTCAATCGCCGCCAGTTTATTGTGATGCACTGGCGACGGCCAGGCGCGCCGCTGAGCATATCGCGGAGGCGGCTGAGGCCGGGGCATGGCTGGCAGTGTTCTCGGAGTCGTATATTCCGGGGTATCCCGATTGGGCCTGGCGTGTCGCTGCCCGAACGTCCAGCCCCAGCGCCGAGCCGTTTGCGACGTTTCAGCGGCGTTTTCTGGAGCAGGCGATTACTGTGCCGGGGCCAGAAACCGATCTGATTGCTGAGGCGTGCCGCAAGCATCACATGATGGCGGCTATCGGCGTTACTGAGCGCCCGGCGCGGTCTGGAACGCTCTATAATACGCTGCTGTATTTTGGGGCGGATGGGTCCATTCTTGGGCGGCACCGCAAAATGGTTCCGACGTTTGCTGAGCGGGTCGTGTGGGGCGTGGGGGACGGGACGACGCTGCGCACGATTGAGACTGAGCATGGCATTCTGGGCGGCCTCATCTGCTGGGAGAATTATATGCCGCTGGCCCGCGCGACACTGTACGCGCAAGGCGAGCAGATTCACGTTGCCCCCAATCAGGATGATGGGGAACGCTGGCTGGCGTCTGTGCGCCACATTGCCACTGAGGGCCGTATGTGGGTGGTGAGTGTGGGTATCCTGCTGCGCGAGACTGATCTACCGCGCGATCTGGCGGCGCTGGGCGTGTACGCGCCAGGGGAGGTTATCAATCCGGGCGACAGCGTGATTGTTGATCCGCTGGGGAATATTGTGGCTGGTCCGGCGCATGGGACAGAGACAATCTTGCTGGCTGATGCCGCGCCTGCCCAGGCGCTGCTGGCGCGGCGTGGCTTTGATGCGGTAGGGCATTATGGGCGCGCCGATGTGTTTGATCTGGCGGTTGAGGGAGTAAGCATCCCGCTTCAGATTGGGGATGGCTCGCCGATAAAACAGATGCCGGATGTGATCTGGCAGGTTGCCGACGCGCGGCAAGCGTCTACGTATCAGGAGGATGAATAGCTGAAGTCTGTCGAGCCGATTTGATGATATAGCGCGCGATGGGCGCGTGTTGTCCTCAAAAAAGGGAGTTTGTATGATTGACCCGGTTGCGTTCAGCGTCGAACACAAGCACGAACAGGTCGTAAGTTATTTCGATGATGAAACGGGCTTACGCGCTTTTATTGCTCTGCATAACACCAGGCGAGGGCCAGCGGTGGGCGGCTCGCGGCTGTGGCATTACGACAGCCCACAGGATGCTTTGCTGGATGTGCTGCGCCTTTCGGAAGGGATGACGTATAAAGCGGCGCTGGCCGGTCTGCCGCTGGGCGGTGGCAAAACGGTGATTCTGGCCGATGGCAACGAGCAGGATGCGTCGCTGCGCGCGGCGCGGTTCCGGGTACTGGGCCGCTATATCGAGGCATTGGGTGGCCGCTATATTACGGCTGAGGATGTTGGCACAACGCCGGAAGATATGGCGCAGGCGCGGCGTTCGACTCGTTTTGTGATGGGTACGCCCATTGAGGAGGGCGGCAGCGGTGATCCTTCGCCGATGACGGCGTTTGGGGTGTTGTGCGGGATGAGGGCGTTGGTTGAGGATGTGCTTGGGCGCGATACGCTTGCGGGGGTGCGCGTCGCCATCCAGGGGTTGGGCAAGGTGGGTATGGGCCTGGCGGAACTGCTGGCGCGCGAGGGCGCGGCGGTGATTGGTTCGGATGTGCGTCCCCAGGTGGTTGAGGAGGCCAGAAACCGGCTGAAGATTGAGGTGGTAGAGCCGCAGGCGATCTATGATGTACCCTGTGAGATTTTTGCTCCCTGCGCGATGGGCGCGGTGATGAATGATCGGACTATTCCGCGCCTGGCATGCCGGATTGTGGCCGGCAGCGCGAATAATCAGCTTGAAGAGGAGCGCCACGCCGAGGCGCTGCACGCGCGCGCTATTGTCTACGCGGTGGACTACGTGATCAATTCAGGCGGCTTGATCAATGTGGCGAGCGAGCTAGATGGCTACGATGAGAACAAGGCCCGCGCGCAAACGGCCCAGATTTATTACACGATCAAGCGGATGCTGGAGATTGCCAGAGCAGAGGGTATCTCGACGCAGCGCGCTGCTCATCGCGTGGCGCTTAACATCTTAGGGAACGCTGCAAAGTGAGTCGTCAGGGACGGCGGCGCAGGCGATAATGGTTCGATAATAGAAGGGGTCAACGAGTTATGTACATCCCGCCAGCGTTTCGTGAAGATGATCTTGCCGCGCTGCACGCGCTGATGCGCGAGTATAGTTTTGCGGTTGTGGTGACGCAGCAGGCCAGCGTTCCTATAGCCACACATCTGCCGCTGCTGCTGGAGAGCGAGCGCGGCCCCTATGGGACGCTGCTGGGCCATATGGCGCGGGCGAATGCTCAGTGGAGCGGCTTTACTGGCGAGCAGGAGGCGCTGGTTATTTTTCAGGGGCCACACGCGTATATTACGCCGTCCTGGTATGAGCCGGGGCTGCATGTGCCGACCTGGAATTACGCGACGGTGCATGCGTATGGCAAGCCGCGTGTGATGAAAGATCAGGCGGCTCTCATCAGGCTGCTGCATGCGAGCGTGCAGACGTATGAGGCTGGCTTTGCGCAGCCCTGGAAGCTGGAACTGCCTACCGATTTCTTCCTGAGCAAGCTCAAGGGGATTGTTGGCTTTGAGATGGAGATTACGCGCCTGGAGGGGAAGTTCAAGCTGAGCCAGAATCGCTCTGAAACTGAGCGGGAGCGTGTCGCCGCTGAACTGAAGGAGAGCCAGGACTCGGTGAGCGCGGGCGTGGGTGAAATGATGGGCAAACGGGGCAGCGGTTCTCGCCTGTAGCGTCACCGTCCCTAGCGGCGAAACGGTAGGCTGTCGGAACGTTGGGCTGAAGGGGGGCGTTTGCGCTGGCGAGCGGTTGGCCGCCGAGACGGCGGCGGTACGAAAAGCCGCCGAGACGGCGGTACACGCGCCGAAGTCCTGCCGTCGTTGAATAATGATTGATGAGGCGCTTCATGTATCATGATCTGCTGATGATGGCCGCCGAGCGCGGCATCCGGTACCGCGAAAGGCTTGGGGAGCAGCGGGTGGCTCCGCTGCCGGAGGCGATAGAGCGGTTGGCCGAATTGGGCGGGTCGCTGCCGAATGGGCCGACGAACGCGGCGGCTGTGCTGAAGTTGCTGGATGAGGTTGGTTCTCCGGCCACGGCGACAAGCGCCGGGGGACGCTATTTTGGGTTCGTGAATGGGGGTTCTTTGCCGGTGACGCTGGCGGCGAACTGGCTGGCGGGGGCGTGGGATCAGAATGCGGCGTTTGTGGTGTCGTCTCCGGTGAGCGCGGCGCTGGAGGAGATCGCGCTGTGCTGGCTGCTGGACCTGCTGGGGCTGCCGACGGATTCGGGCGGGGCGTTTGTGACAGGGGCGACGATGGCGAATTTCACGGCCCTGGCGGCGGCCCGGCATGCCCTGTTGGAGCGGGCGGGCTGGGATGTGGAGTCTGATGGGTTGTATGGCGCGCCGCCGCTGACGGTGGTGGTTGGGGAGGAGGCGCATGCTTCGCTGCTGAAGGCGCTGGGGCTGCTGGGGCTGGGTCGGCGGCGAGTGGTAACAGTTCCGGTGGATGGGCAGGGTCGGATGCGAGCGGATGTGTTCCCAAGGCTGGCTGGTCCGGCGATTGTGTGCATTCAGGCTGGGAATGTGAATACCGGCGCGTTCGATCCGGCAGGCGAGATTTGCGCGCTGGCGCACGAGGCGGGGGCGTGGGTGCATGTGGATGGAGCGTTTGGCCTGTGGGCTGCCGCCGCGCCTGAGCGGGCGCATCTGGCGGCGGGCGTGGCGAATGCTGATTCGTGGGCGACAGACGCGCATAAATGGCTGAATGTTCCCTATGACAGCGGGCTGGCTTTTGTACGGCGCGCTGAGCATTTGCGTGGCGCGATGGCGCTGAGCGCGGCCTATCTGATCCAGGGGGAGGCACGTGAGCCGTTACAATATACGCCGGAGGCATCGCGGCGAGCGCGAGGTGTGGAAGTCTGGGCGGCGCTGCGGGCGCTTGGCCGAGAGGGTGTGGCCGATCTGGTGGAGCGGACGTGTCGGCACGCGGCGCGCTTTGCGGAGGGCCTGCGGGCGGCGGGCTATCGTGTGCTGAACGATGTGGTGATCAATCAGGCGCTGGTGTCGTTTGGGGATGATGATCTGACGCGCCGGGTGATCGCTCGGCTTCAGGCTGATGGGACGTGCTGGTGCGGCGGGACGGTCTGGCAGGGGCAGGCGGCGATGCGGATCAGTGTGTCTTCCTGGGCGACGACGGAGGCGGATGTGGATCGCTGTTTGGCGGCTATGCTGCGCATCGCTGGGGAGGAGCGCGAGCGATAAGCTCGCCAGTTTTCTTCAGCAGTTGTAGATAGCCTGGGTGCTTTTTCTTGGAACTGCAAGGAAAGGGGCAGGTGAACACCGATGATTAGGTTTCGGGGATTGCTGCAAGGACTCACCTTTATCGGAGCGGGTGCGCTATTTATCCCCTTCTTTCCAGCCTGCTCCAGTCCGCCGCCTGTGGATTGGGTGGTGCCGCAGCCTACTCAGAGCGAGGTCTATAATTATGTTGCTATTCTGGGGCCAGCGAACGCAACCCTGGTTAAGGGAAGTAATTATTACCTCCTTCAACCAGGAGTTCAGATTGAGATCATTCGACAGCCGGTGGCTTATGGGGTGGGCGAACGCGCTGTTATTTTCTTTGCTGAAAAATTGATTGGTCCATTCCCATCTCTTGAGGCAGCTCAGCCAGTACCCTCGGACCAGTTTGAGAGCGCCAGTCCGGTTGTAGCTTCGACCTTACCCTATCACATTGAAAATTGGATCAAGGTCACTCGTATCAGTACGCTTCAGCTACCCTTGCACCATGAGGAGGGATATTACTGGCTTTTGGAAAAGGTATGTCATCAGGGAGAGACTAACAACTTTTGCGCCGAAGGAGGAACTATTCTCAGCATTTCTTAGTATCTTCTCACCCGGCATTTCAACAATACATGCCAAAGCCTGGAGAACGATATTATTCGAGGGCGAGGATGCGCTGGAGGGAAGCGATGTTTTCGCTGTCGGGGCGGTGTTCGGTGTGGAGCGCACCGCAGTGGGCGGCGAGCGTTTGCCCCCAGTGATGGCTGCGCCCGGCAGCGAGGCCAGCGAGGATGGCGGCGGTATAGGCGTCTCCGGCTCCGGCGGTGCTGATCGGCTGGCTGGGGACGGCGGGTTGTTCGATGGTTGAGCCGTCGGCCTCGAAGCGGATGGAGCCAGCGGGGCCGCGCTTGAGATAGACGCAGCGCGCGCCGAGGGCGAGCGCAGCTTGTGCGGCTGCTTTGCTGTCGCTGAGGTTGAAGAGGCGCTGCCATTCTTCTTCGTTGCCCAGGGCGATGTGGGCCAGCCCGATGAGACGCAAGAGGAGTGCTGGCTCCATTTGATGGACGAGCGGCGCGAGGTCAAAGACCATCTGTGCGCCTGCTGCTACGAGAGCCGTGCAGGGGTCTGCGATGTGGCGCTGGGCGTCGGGCGAGAGCAGGGTATAGGCAGAGAGGTAGAAGAGGGATGATCTGGCGGGTAGGGGGCGCGGCGGCAGGTCGGGCGGGACGAAGCTGATCATGGCTTTTTCGCCATCGGGCAGGGTGAGGATGAAGACTTCGCTGATCTGTGGGACGAGCGGGCAGGCGGTGGTGTCGCAGTGGGCGAGGGCCTGCGCTGCTCTGGCGTCGAGGATGGACCAGAGGCGAGTGGTTGGCGGGGCGTCGGGATAGAGGCTTGCCTGGGCGAGTAGATGCAGCCAGCGGGCGACGTGGCTGACTGTGCCACCGAGCAGGCGCTGGCGGTTGGTGGCTCGCGCTTCGCGGCTGGGCATGGGGAGATGTGGGACGGCCAGATGGGTGTCCCAGACGACATCGCCAATGAGGTCAATGGCGGCGGGAAGTTTGGTTGTGTTGGATGGGTCTGGCATAGGCTGATAGATTCTCCACGAGACGACGGCGGTATGGGCATCTGCGCACGAGCTGTGCCTTTCGTTTAAACGTTAGTGTAGCATGCCGGGCTATCAAGAGTAGGTTTCAGGATTTGCCCCGGATGATGGCGTTTGCCGGGACGGTTCCGGGGAGATACCAGTCGGTGCTGGTGACGCCATCAGGGTAGGCGACGGTGGCGCGAATGAGGCCATGCGGCAAGATGAAGTTGTTGATGGGGTGGCCCTGTTCAGCGGCAAGCATAGCGTCGTGCCAGATGGGGGCTGCGCCATCAACGCCGCTGACGGCTCTCATCGGAGAGCCGTTATTGTTGCCGGCCCAGACGCCCAGGACAAAATCGGTGGTATAGCCAACCGTCCAGTTGTCCCTGAAATCTTGAGTGGTGCCGGTTTTGACGGCTGCGGGGCGCACAATGCCGGTGTCGCCGCGCTGGCAGCGCGGGCTGTATGGCGTGCCGTTATAAAGCATGAGCGGGCTGCATACGCCGAACTCGTACTGGCGCGCTCTGTCGTCTGAGAGGACGTTGGTCATCAGTCCGGCTATCTGGGGGCTGATGATTTGCAGACGGTGTGGCTGGGGATGCTGATAGAGGATTTTGCCGAATTGGTCGGTGATGGTTTGGATGGCAAAGGGTGGGACGCGCACGCCGCCGTTAGCGAAGACGCCATAGGCGGAGGTTTCGTCTAAGAGTTTGACGCCGAGGCCGCCCAGGACCATAGAGGGGCCAGGGGAGCCTTCATAGGTGGTAATGCCCATGCTTTCGGCGGTGGTGAGTGAATTGGGGATGCCTGCAAAGAGGAGGGTCTTCACAGCAGGGACGTTGAAGGAGTTTTGGAGGGCATAGCGGAGCGTGACGTTGCCGTGAAATTTGCCGTCGTAGTTCTGTGGCGAGTAGGGCGGCTGGCCGCTGTCCGGCGGAGCGGGTAGGCTGAAGGGGGTGTCGCTGATGGGGGTGCCAGGCGACCATCCTTTCTCGAAGGCGGTGGCATAGACGAAGGGCTTGAATGATGAGCCAGACTGACGCAGCCCCTGAGTGGCGACATCGAACTGGCCCATGATGTTCGGGTCGTTGTAGTCAATGCTGCCGAGCAGGGTGAGGATGGCTCCGGTATGATAGTCAATGAGGACGACGGCGGAGTTGCTCATGTTATGGGCGGCAGCCATGGCTTTGATGTGGCTGCGGGCAATCTGGAGGATTTGCTCCTGGAGGGAGATGTTGAGGGTGGTGTAGATGCGCAGGCCGGAGCGGCTGAGGTCGCCTGCCGAGATGACGTGCTGGTTAATGAGGGTCTGGACCTGTTGCAGGACGTAGGTGGAGAATTGAGGCGCGAGGTTCGGCGGCAGGCTGCCCGGTTTGAGGAAGCCTGGCGCGCCTGCTTCTTTTTGCGCTTGCGCGGCTTGCGCGGGGGTAATATACCCTTGTACGACCATTTGATGCAGGACGGCTTTTTGGCGCTCCAATGCGCCTGGGAGATTGATAAATGGGTTGAGGATGCTGGGCGAGCGCGGCAAGCCAGCGAGCAGGGATGCTTGGGCGAGATTGAGCTGCGCGGCGGCAGGGCGGCCCGGTTGATCGTTGAGGCCGAAATAAGTGTGGGCAGCGGCGTCTATGCCATAGGATTGGGAGCCGTAGAAGATGGTGTTAAGATACAGGGTGAGAATCTCCTGTTTGGAGATTTCACGGGTGAGGCCGAGGGCGAGAATCATTTCGCGCAGTTTGCGGTCCAGGGTGACTTCGGGGCCGACCAGGGCATTCTTGATGAGTTGTTGGGTGATGGTGCTGGCGCCAGAGACGATCTCACTGGAGTGGATGTTTTCCAGGGTGGCGCGGACGACGGCCTGGAAGTCAACGCCTTGATTGGTCCAGAAGTCTTTGTCTTCGATAGCAATCGTGGCGTTTTGCAAGACTTTGGGCGTCTGGCTTAATGAGACGGTTGTTTGTGCGCCTTGATCGGCGAGTTCATAGATTTCTTTGCCCTGGGCGTCGAAGATTTTGAGGCTGTCTCCAGACAGGTCACTGCCGATATGGGCGAGGGCGTTTTGTTCTGATTGGTAGTAGAGCAGGCTGCCGCCAATGAGGGCTGTGATGATCATCGCCAGCGAGGCGACGGGCAGAACGACGCCGAGCGTGAACGAGTGGATTAGTGTGTGTCTGCGCTGGGCTGCCTGGCAATTGCTGCGGCGCAACGCTTTGCGCTTGCGGCGCCCGCGTATGACGATGCGCAGGTGGGAAGGGTGTTTTCTGGTGTGACGGACACGCGGGAAGGCGGTTGGCCGGGGCCGCCAACCTGGCGACTGCATTTCTGACCGAGTGCTGTCTGGTTGAAAAGGATGCTGCGAGGCGTGTTCCAGGCTCATTTGCATAGCGTTTTCTAGTTATTGGAGCATAGACTAACAGAGGGAAAAGCGGTAGGGATTGTTGCAAAGGCTATGCCAGTAGGCTGAGCATTGCAGGAGAAAACGAGGGCAGAAGGCAGGGCGCATGCGTATTCAACGGCTTGCGAAAGAGAATCAGTCTATGCAGGGACTGGGGAAGCGGGCGTGGTATCAGCGGCACAGCCCCGGCCATCTGGAGGCGATTGAGGCGCTGGTGATGGCGGCGCTGGAGACGCAGCCCCAGCCGATAGGGCGTGTGGCAATCCTGGGGGCGGGGGCGTGTACGGAGTTGCCACTGGAAGAAATGGCGCGGCGCGTTGAGGAGGTGGCGCTGGTTGATCTGGATGAGTTTGCGCTGCAACAGGCGCGCCGACGCCTGAATACGGCGCTTCAGGGGCGGGTGCGGCTGGTGATTGCGGATGTGACGGGTGGGGTGAGTGTGTCGCTGGAGCGGGCGCTGATGGGGCAGCGTTGGCAGGCGCTCAAGGCGCAGGGGGCTGACGCGGTGCTGTCTGCGGTGGCGGGCTGCCTGGATCGCTGCGAGGTTCCGCAGCCGCCGGAACTGGGTGAACTGCGGGCGGGGCGATGCGGGGTGGTGATTAGTTCGCTGGTGGTGACACAGCTCTGGAGCTATCCGCTGCTGGATGTGACCGATCTGTTGAATACGCTGGATCCGGCGCTGGCAGGCCAGCAGCACGAACACGCGGCGCTGGGTCCGGCGATTGAACGCTTTAAGCTGCGCGTGGCGCGGGGGCATGTGCTGCTGCTGGCGCGGCTGCTGCGTCCGTCAGGGAGGGCCGCGCGAGCGACCAACGGGAGCGAGAATGCCGAGGCTCAGCCGAGGCAAGCGGCCCTCCCCGGAGGGGTAGCGGTGTTGATTGCGGAGGACGAGGGACGGCTGACGCCGCAGCAGGGACAGGAGGCGCTGGGGTTGGATGCGCCCGCGCCGCTGGCGCTGCTGCCTGATGGGTTTGACGGGCTGGTTGAGGAGTTGTTTACGCGGGCGGAACCGGCGCGCGGGTGGGAGTGGATTTCTGATTGGCCGTCTGCGGTGCGGGCGGGACGGACGTATCATGTACGGGGGTACGTGCTGAAGCCCAGGCAGGCGGGCGGGTGAAGCCAAGCCCTGGCGGTTGAAACCGCGTCTAGGGGCTGCGCCACCAAGTCTGTCTGCACAGGCTCCCGCCCCAGGAGGCGCGGCGGGCGCTCGGAAGGGCGGCGTGGGTGATGGCGCGGCGGTTGGCCGCCTGGAAGGCGGCGCTACAAGTGGTTGCGCTATGGGCGAGAGTCGTCGGCTTCTTTTGCTTCGATGGCTTGCTGGCGCTGCAAGATGGTCTGGGCCATGCGGATGTTGGCGGCGTCAATCATTTTGCCGCTGACGCTGATGGCTCCGCGCCCCGCGGCGCTGGCCTGTTCGTAGGCGTCTACGACGGTGTGCGCGCAGGTCAATTCGTCGGGCGTGGGGGCGAAGATGCGATTGGCGGTAGGGAGTTGGGCGGGATGGATGCACTGCTTGCCGTCGAAGCCCATAGCGAGGGCGACTTTGCAGGCGCGCTCGAAGCCAGCTTCATCCTTGAAATCGGCGTAGGGGCCGTCCATGCAGCGCAGATTGTTGGCGCGCGCGGATGCGACGATGGCGTGCATGATGGCGTGCCAGCGGTGGCCCGGATAGATGGCGTCGTGGAGGTCCGGCTCGCCGATGTTTGCGAGGGGCATGCGCATGGAAGCGGCGTAATCACCGGGGCCGAAGATGAGCGCCTCCAGGCGAGGGGCGCTCTGAGCAATTTCGCGGAGCCAGACGAAGCCGCTGGCGGTTTCGATCTGTGCTTCGATGCCGATGTGCTGCGAGAGATGCTGGCGCATTTCGATCTGCGAGAGGAGAGTATCGAGAAAGCGCACGTCGCTGGCATCGCGGGTCTTGGGCAGCATGATGAGGTCTAGCTGCGCTCCGGCAGCTTCGACGATTTCGATGATGTCACGATAGGCGAAAGGGGTGTCGAGGGCGTTGATGCGCAGCATGCGCGTGCGCCTGCCAAAGTCGAGGTGTTGCAGCGCCTGAATGACGTTGGCGCGGCTGGCTTCTTTCTGGTCGAGCGCAACAGCGTCTTCGAGGTCGAGGCAGATGGCATCTGCGGCGCTGCGCGCGGCTTTCTGTATCATGTCGGGGCGCGAGGCCGGGACGAAGAGCATGCTGCGCGTGAGCCGCGCTGTTGAGTCAGTCATGTAGCCCTCCTGGGAGGATGATCCTGCAAAATTGCTGCCGAACGTGATTTTCAGGCGATCAGGCTTTTCAATTGGTCGGCGTGTTCTTCATAATGCTCGCTGAGTATTTCGAGCCATCCAACAAAGCCGCTTTGGGCGGCCAGGTCTTCTGGTTGGACGGCGGCGATGGCTTCTTCCAGGCCGCGATGCACGCTGCGCAGTTCTTTGATGGCTTGGTGGTATGAGAAATGTTGACGGGCTGCGACGGAGCGGGCGTTAAATGCGTTGATTTCGCTGCTGGTGTAGGGGGTATCTTCGGTTGGGCCTGCGAGGAAGCGCCAGAAGCGTTCGGTGGCTTCGTGGTCCCAGCCAGTGAGGTGAGCGACGAGATCTCGCAGGGACCATTGGCCGTCAATGGTCCCTTGTTCGTGTAATCCAGGGTGGAGGTGATTGCAGACTTCTAAAAAGCTGGCATAAGCGGCGGCGAGCCGTTCTTGTAGGGCTGTCCAGTCTTCGCTCACGGGCGATCTCCTTGTTGGCCTTCTATCATATGTGGTTGAAGAGCGGCGTTGGACTTATGAGGCTGCCCTCTGTACTGACCCAGCGGTTGGCTGCCAGAGGCGGCGGTACAGGTGCTATGCAGCCAGTTTTGGTCTTATGTAGGACCATCCTTGTATTAAAAAAGTAATCTGGCGCAGTAGGCATTCGCATTTCATATAGCCTTAATGGAGGCCAGTCTCTTAGCGGGCGCATTATACAACACGCGAGGACTGATACCATGTCCTGCTGGATGCTTGCGAGTACCGCTGGCAGATTGCCTGGAAGGTGGCTAACTGCCTAGCCGTCTGGAAGGCGGCGTTACAAGTGGCTGGCGCGGCGTTATACATCATCGCTCGCTTCTGCTTCTTCGTCTGGTCTGTTCGCGCCTTTGTCGGCTCCGGCGATGACGATGATGTATTCGCCTCTAGGCTGCGATTGTGATTGGGTGGTGGATGCGAGCAGCGCGGAGAGGGGAGCACGCTGGATAGCCTCGAAGAGTTTGGTGAGGTCGTTGGCGAGGGCGGCCTGTCTGTCGCCGTAGACGGCCAGGGCGTCTTTGAGGAAGGGGGCGAGGCGGTAAGGGCTTTCGTAGAAGACGAGGGTGTGGGGCGAGTGTTTGTCGAGTTCGAGAAAGCGGCGGCGCGGGCCAGGCTTGCGGGGAGGGAAGCCGCGAAAGGTGAAGCTGTGGACGGGGAGGCCGGAAAGGACGACGGCCATGATGAGGGCGGTGGGGCCGGGGATCATGGTGAGAGGGATGTTGGCTTCGATGGCGCGGCGCACGAGGGTGAAGCCAGGGTCGGAGATGCCAGGGGTACCGGCGTTGGTGACGAGAGCGACGGATTTTCCCTGCTGGAGCAGGCCGATGATGCGCGCTCCGGCCTGCTGTTCGTTATGTTCGTGGAAGGCGATCTGAGGCTTTTTGAGGTCGAAGTGCTTGAGGAGGATGCCGGTTTTTCGGGTGTCCTCGCTGGCGATGAGATCAACTGTGCGGAGGGTTTCCAGAGCGCGCAGGGTGATGTCACCAAGATTGCCGATGGGTGTTGCGACGAGATAGAGCATGGCGCTCCTTAGAAAGAGATTTTTTTATCCCCTCCACCAGATATGGGGCTGGGGGATATTGTACCATTGAGACCCCCAGCGACCATATCTGCGAGGCTTCCGGCCTTTCGAGGCCAGGGGTCAGCGATGTGGTCGTTCCATTTTCTGCGCAGTCCACTGCGAGAAAGGGGAGTCTCTGATGGTTTGGTTTTCATCTGCTTCTCTTCCCTGGTATGCAGCGCAGCGGTTAGCCGCCTTCCAGGCGGCGCTACAAGTGGCCGCCGAGACGGTGGCGGTACAGGCGGCATGTGCTTTGCGAGTTACCAGCGGGTGTTTGGAGGGGGCGGCCAGCGGGGGTAGGTGCTGCGCCGTTGGGGAGGGTTCTGGAAAGGCCGGAGGAGCAGAGCGATGAGGAGGCCAGCGACAAAGCCGCCAATGTGGGCGAAGTAGGCGACGCCACCTGCCGCTTGCTGAGTCTGGCTGGAGAGCGAGGCGACGCCATCGAAGAATTGCAAGGCGAACCAGAGGCCGATCAAGATGAGGGCTGAGATTCTGGTGATGGTGACGAAGATGCCCAGGAAGATGAGGGTGGTGACGCGCGCGCCTGGGAAGAAGACGGCATAGGCGGCGAGGACTCCGGCGATGGCTCCGCTGGCGCCGAGGCTGGGGATGGTGGAGTTGGGGTCTACGAAGGTTTGAGCCAGGGCGGCGACGATGCCACAGAGGAGATAGAAGAGGAGATAGCCGAGATGGCCCATGCGGTCTTCGACGTTATCGCCGAAGATATAGAGAAAGAGCATGTTGCCGCCGATATGCAGCCAGCCAGCATGCATGAACATGGAGGTGAAGAGGGTGAGCCAGACGGGAGAGGGTGTGCTGTAAGGGAAAGGCTGAGGAAGCTGGCTGGCGAACAGGATGGTTTGCGGGATGTTGTGGGTGAGCGCCGCCGGAACGAGGCTGTAGGCGAAGATGAATGCCTGGATCTGCGGTCCCTGGTTCAGTTCCAGCAGGAAGACGACGATGTTGATGGCAATGAGGGTGTAGGTGATGAATGGGAAGCGTCGTCGTTGGCCCGTATCGTCTTTGAGTGGAATCACGGATGGGTTCCCCTTCGGGTCGCTGGTCAGGGCTACAAAATAAGCCCTGGCTGGAATGAGATCAGGGTTTCTGGAAGATGGAGACGCAATAGTTGTGCCGTTTGGGGAGATTGTATGGCACGCTCGCGGTTTTGGCAAATGTGACAAAGATGGCAGGATGGCTTACGCTTGCGCTTGGGATTCTTTCCCTGTATAGTACGGCTTAACGTAGGCCGAGAGGCAGGATGGTTCTTGTCCTGGTTCCCTCCCGCCGGGCCACGTGAAATTAGTGTGTAGGAAAGAGGATTTTTGTATGGCGGCACAGCGCGAACCATCAATTATTCAGCGTTCGTTGGCTGAGGTGGTGGGAACGTTCTTATTAGTTTTTATCGGCGCAGGCGCGGGGACTTCGCTGACAGCGGCTTTTCAGGAAGGTGGCCCTGGCGGGCTGGTACTGGTGGCGCTGGCGCATGGTCTGGCGCTGCTGGTGGCGGTGTATGCGATTGGGAAGATTTCGGGGGCGCATGTGAACCCGGCGGTGAGCATTGCGCTGGCGAGTGTGGGGAAGCTGGCGTGGGGGGATGCGATTTATTATTTTGTTTCGCAGGCGATTGGGGCGACGCTGGGGGCGCTGGGTGTGCTGGTGGTTTTTGGGCGCGATGCGGCGCTGGCGGCAGGCGTCGGGGCGACGACGTTTAACGCGGTATGGACGCATCCGCTTCAGGCGGCGGGGATCGAGGCGCTGGGTACGTTTATTCTGGTGCTGGCGATTGTGAGTACGGCGGCTGATAAGCGTTCGCCCGCTGGCTGGGCCGGGCTGGTGATCGGCTTTGCGCTGGCGGCGGCGATTATGGTGGCGGGTCCGGCTACGGGGGCGTCGGTGAATCCGGCGCGGACGTTTGGGCCAGATATTGTACTGACGCTTTTTGGTAAGGATGGGCATTGGAACCAGTACTGGGTGTATGCGGCGGGGCCGATTGTGGGGGGTGTGGTGGCTGCCTGGCTGTATCGTTTGATTGCCCGGCCAGATGAGGCTGAGCGGGTGGAGCGCCCAGCAGCTTCTAAGCCTGCGGTGAAGCCTGCCGGACAGACGGCAGGAGCAAAGGTGGGGGTGAAGCGGCGCTAGTGGAGCTTGCTTTCTTCTAGGAGCCGACGGCCCAGGATAACGGTGTCGCGGGCGACTTGCTGCGGGTTGGTGATGGTGTAACCGTGTGTGGCCTTGATGCGCTCGCGGATGAGTTTGAAGCCAAGGTCGAAGGTTTCCTGGGAGATGACGCCGAGGTGGCGAAGCTGCTCCAGGCGGGGGCCAAATTGCTGCGGGATATGGCGGGCGCGCTGGTTCAAGAGCGCGCCCGCTACGTTTTCGAGGGCGGGGAAAAGCAGGCTGAGGCCATCTTCGTATTTTTCAGCGCCGAAGTGGACCAGGGCGGTTTGGATGGTGTCGCGTTTTTCGCGGGCGGCTTCGTTTTGCATGGCGAGCCGGGCGAGATCGCGGTATTCGTCTTCGTCGGTGCGCGCGGCGTCGGCAGGGAGGTCACGCAGGAAGGCGGCGAAGCCTTCGCCAAAGGGGAGGTAATGCTGGCTCTCGTCGGCCAGGCGGAGAAGAGCGTGCTGCTGGGCGAGGGTTTTGAGCAAGGTGGTTTGTTCATCACCCACCAATTGAGCTGCGATGGGCTGCTCTTTATCCAGCAGGGCGGCCAACAGGGTTTGACGCTGCGGGGTGGTGAGATTTTCCCAAAGTTCGCTGTAGAGGGGGCCTGCTGCGGCGGTGTAGCGATGAATGGTGTCGGAAAGGGCGGCGCGCGAGGCCATGCGGCGGGCAAAGCGGGCCTGGTAGAAGTGCCAGCCGATGAGTTGCAGGAAGGCGGGATGCGGCCCAGCCAGGTTGACGAGGGCGGCGCGCTCTTCGGGGGTGATGGCGCGGCCACTGCGCCGAAAGGTTTCTTCCAGCAGTTCTTCGGCTTCCTGATCGCTCAGCAGGCCCAGCGTGATGTGACGCAGCGAGCTAAAAAAGGGCGCTTGCGCGATGTCGGGGTTCTCCAAGAGATCAAGCAGGGGACGCTCGCTGGCAAGCACCCAGGCGGCGTTATAGGATTGGGCGCAGGAGCGAAGCTGAGTAAAGAACTCTTCGTTGAAAGCTCTAGGGTTCCGGGCGACGGCGGTGAAGTCATCGAGCAGGAAATGGAAGCGGTAGCCAGCGCCGCTGGCAGTGTCGAGCAGTTCACGAAAACGCTCCAGGGGGCCAGTAAGGTCTCCAGAGCCGGGTTTGGGGAGGGCAAGCGCCGAGAGTTGTTTGCGCATTTCGGGGAGCAGGCGCTGGTAGAAGCGGTCAACGTGCGCGTTGGCAAGGTCGCTCATAGGGAGCAAGATTTCGATGGTACGCGCCAGGCGTTCGGCTTGCGCTGTTGAGAGGTCGGTCGGGGCAGATGTGGGCGCGTAGCGGCAGGCAAGCAGATGATAGAGCAGGGAGGTTTTGCCGATGTGGGCGGGGCCAACGATGACCAGGCTCTGAGGCTGTTCGCTGTCGAGCAGGTAGGAGGAGAGCAGGCGCAGTTCGCGCTGACGGCCTCGGAAGGCTGCCAGGTCGTAAGTGGGTTTGTTGGGTGAAAAAAGGTTGTGTTTCGCTGGGTTTTGCACTAGGTTCTCCGATGCTGCTGGCGCTCGCGCTCTTCGCGCGCTACGCGGTCAAGGCGTTTCTGGTCGCGCATCCATTGGCGGAAGAGGTCAACCTGAAAGGCGATGTGTTCGCCGCCGCCGCCATCTTTCATGAGGTCGCGCAGGGTAAGCTGGCGAATGGCCTGCTCAAATTCGGTTTCGCCGGAGACCAGTTTTTTGTCGCGGAGCAGGGCAAAGAGAGCTTTGCGGTGGCAGGAGCCACCGAGCGTGGTGATGAGTTCAGCGGCTCCTGCCAGGGCATAACGCTCCAGGGAGCTGACATCGTTGGCAAAGAGGATGGAAGCGAACTGGGTGCTGCCTTCTTCGAGGACGACGGGCAAGACGCGCTCTATGTCGGCGCGGGTGGCGCGCTGTTTCTGGCGATCATTGAGGTAGTTGAAGAGGACGCTGCACAGCAGTTGGACGTAATAGGGGTAGCTGGAACTGAGGGCGATGATGAGGTCAACGGCGTCGTCATCGTAGTTTACGTTCTGGTCGCGGACGGGTTCGCGGATGAGGCGGCGGGCGTTCTGGTCGTCGAGGGAGCGCAGGATATGGGTGGGTCCGATGCCAAAGAGTGCGGCTTCGTGCTGGCGAACGATGTCTTCGAGGCGCATGGTGCCAGCGAGGATAAAGTCTATGTGGCGGGCTTCTTGAATGTCGGCGCGCAGCACCCAGTAGACATCTTTGTCGAGGACGCCAGCGGCGCGGCGCTCTTCGATGATCTGGAACTCGTCGAACATGAGGACGAGGCCAGCGCCTTTGGCGGCGGGCGCTTGCGAGAACCGGGTTCCCGCGCTCTCGCTCCCGTTGGTCGCTCGCGCGCCCGCGCCGCCAATGGCTTCCTGGGCGGCTTCGAGGTAGTTATGCCAGGTCTGAGCAAAATCGGCCTGGAAGTCGGCCAGGCGCGG
The DNA here is from genome assembly GCA_036557285.1 of Ktedonobacterales bacterium. Classification (NCBI taxonomy): domain Bacteria; kingdom Bacillati; phylum Chloroflexota; class Ktedonobacteria; order Ktedonobacterales; species Ktedonobacterales bacterium. The sequence continues at coordinate 20,497 of DATBHW010000002.1, read as the reverse complement.
CTGGGCAAGGGGGTAGTCGTGATGGTGCAAGGTTTTGTAGATGCTGTAGCTCATTTTATAGAAGAGTGTGGCACTGGTGAAGGGGATGTAGCTGTCTATGGGCAGGTAGATGGGGATGCGGGGGGCGAGGATGGATGGGATTGATTTTTTGCCTTCGAGATGGCGCAGCAGGGAGGTTTTGCCGGTGCGGCGGTGGCCTTCAAGGATGACGACGCGGCCCTGTTCTTCGTCGGCGCTGTGGCTGAGGTTGGAGCGGAGATATTCGAGGTCGCGCTCGCGGCCATAGAACATTTTGAGGGTGGTGATGGGCTGGCCGGGGATGTATGGGTTGGCCCAGAAGACCTGGCGCAGTTCGCGGCCACGCGGGGCGCGCACGTCGGCCTGACGCGCACCGACGAGACGCAGGGTTTCAATACGCGCGCGGATGGCTTCCACCGGGACAGCGAGACGCCGGGCAAGGTCTTCGTCGGGCTGAGAGAGATAGTGATCTATGAGGTAGGCGTCAGCTTCAGGTGTCCAGCCATCAGGGGTTTCTGGCGGCTGTGGCAGATGGTCGCTGTCAGGCGCGGTGTTGGTTTGTGGAGGCTGAAGGGTTTCCGATGGCTTCACGGGTGGCGCGGCAAGCGCGGAGATGAGCGCGACGGTGGCGCTGGAGGCGACGGTGGGGTCGTCGCAAAGCTGCCCGACGGCTGCGCAGCAGCGATCCAGCGATTGGAGGTCGGTGTCGCTCAGTGGGGAGTGGAGGGCGAGGCGTTCAGCCATGTAGAGAAGCTTGTTGATATGTTCGCTGATTTTGCTGGTGTCGTAGGAACGAACGAGCGCGTAGTAGTGTTCGCGTGCGATGCTGAGGCGCTTGATGGCCTGGTCGCGGCGTTCTTGTTGACGCTGGGCGGCATACTGGAGCATCTCTCTGAGTTCGCCGCTAAGCTGCCTTAAGATGCGCTGGGCAAGGTGGTAGTGTTCTGCGAGTATGTGGGCGCTGGCCTCTTCGCGCAGGCGCGCGATGCGCTGGGCGTCGTCGGGGCTGAGGGGCATGGGTGATTTGTCAAGAGCTTGCTGGCTGCGCTCCTGGCGGTCCTGGCACTGGATGAGCCACGCGCTGCGCTGGCTTTCGACGTAGCGGTCAAGGTCGGGGCTGGTACAGGAGATGGCGAGGCGGCGAGCGAGGGCGATGTCGCCTTCTTTGGCGAGACGGCGCGCCCACGCGGCGCGGTCCAGGCCACTTGCCAGGTCGTCGGTGAGATATTTCAGATAGTCGGTATAGGTGAGGTCGTGCGCCTGGACCTGCTGGGCGGCATGCGGCGCGGCAAGCAGGTCTTCGCTCTCCAGGAGGAGGGCACGCGGGACCAGATGGGCAGGGGTGGTTCGTTCGGTCATCGCAGAGCCTCCAATCAATTTACATCCAGCGAAATGTCTGGCAGCGCCTGTTGCAGCAGGTCGCGGGAGTGGGGCGCTTCGGCCAGCAGCCGACGTAACTCTGATTGCATGGATTCGTAGCTCTCCCAGGAGTGGTTTTCGATAGGGTGGTCGTCAGGCTGGTGGGACGAGGGATGATCGGTGCTGTTGGCTGACTGGGCGAGCAGGGCTGAAGGGTCAATGCCGAGGGCGGCGAGTTGGGCGCGTTTGCTGGCTGCTTCGATGAGATGTTTTAGCAGGTTTTCGAGGTCTTTGCGCAGTTTTTTGAGGTCGTCGCCCACGATGGGGTCGCGTCCTTCCTGTCGGCGGGTTTTTTCAGATTCCTGAATCAGTGTTCTGGCGAGGTCGAGCGGGTTGGCTGCGTGGAGGTTAACGCCGAGATCGCCGGTTGGTTCCAGACCTTGCTGGAGGGCGGCCAGGATGGAACGAAGCTGGACATCAATCTGATTGCGCATTTGTTTGGTGGGGGCAAAGCGATATTTGGAGACCTGGATGCGCCGGTTGGCTTCGGCCAGGGCGGCGTTGAACTCGGCCTGGATTCTCCGCTGTTTGTTAAGCGTTTTGGTGTCACGGGCTGGTTCGCCGGATGGTTTGGGAAGGCGGGCGCGCAGGGCGTCGCTGATGGCGAGATAGTGATGATTGTCGTGGAGCATGTCGAGGAAGAAGCCGCTCCATTCTTCACCGCGCGGATGCCGGGCGCGGGCCAGGGAGAGCGCGCCAAGGGAAAGCGCGAGGGCGACGCCAGGGACATAGGAACTGGCTTCTTGAAGGCTGCTGTCGGCGCAGAGGGCGGCGAGCGGCCCACTGGCGGTGTGAGTATCGAGGGTGAAATGCCAGATGAGGGTGAACAGGGCTTTGAGGCCGGTTGAGTCGGAATAGAGGTTTGGTTGTTCGAGGGCCAGGGCGCGCCAGACGCAGTAGGCGTTGAGATGCTGGCGCTGGTCAATGAGGCTGTGGAGAAGAAGGCGGCCAGCCTGGGCGCGCTCTTCGGTGGAGTCGCTGGCGGCGAGCAAAGCGGCGCTGAGTTGCAGGCGCAGCGGCTCTGGGAAGTTGATCTGGGCGGCTCTGGAGAGCAGTTCGAGCGCGGCCTGGCGCACCGCAGGCGTGGCGGATGCGAAGCAATCAGCCGGAAGCGCGGGAAAGGCGTGTGTGGCGCAGTTGTAGCTGAGGATGTCCAGCACGCGCTCGTGCTTGAAGACGGTTTCTATGTCGGCGTCGGTGTAGAAGAGGTATTCTTTTTCGGCAAAGGCGAGGCCGAGTGGAAAGTCGCCGCTGCGCAGGGAGACGGCAATGGCGGTGGCGACGGCGGCGAAGCCGAAGCGTTCGTAAAATTGTTCGGCGGCGGTGTTGTCGAGGGCGGCGAGAAGGGTTGCGCCGACGCGCCAGATTAAGCCGGAGTAGCCGGTGAGCAAGGAGGCCGCGCCGACCAGGGCGGCTCCGACTTTCTGAAGGTATTGAGGTGTGAGTTCCGCTGGTTCGGCCTCTGGCCCGAAGTGCTGGACGGCGCTTTGCTCGAAGTCCTGGAGGAAAGCAAGGGCGATCTGTGGGTTATAGGTGGCGAGCGCCTGGCGGAGGTGTTCACTATGCTTGATGAGGTTCTGGCGGCATGTCAGTATCTGAGATGGGGGGAAGGGCAGAGGGACGGGGGCATCAGGGATGAGTGGTGTGGCAAGGATGGCGCGAGCGTGCTGAAGCGATTGTTGCAGGTTGGTGATCTCAGGGAGGTCTGTAGAGAGATGGAGCGATTGGTTGAGCAGGCTTTCGGAGTCCTGGCAGGCGCGTAAGAGATGTGTGTGCCAATCTTGTAGGAGGCCGCTGCGTAGGGCAGATGCTTGCTCGCGCGCCTTGTCGGCTATTTGGAGAAGGCGCTCGATGTGTTTGGCTCTGGCATGTTCAGGGACACTGGTTTTGAGGCTTGCAAGCCTGGCTCTGAGCGGGCCACTTTCGCCTTCCAGGGCGTCAATTTCGCGCAGGAATATCTCGATGGCGGCAGGCGCTGCTTTGAGGGCAGCAAGACGCTGCTCATTGAGAGTGAGGGCTGAGGTGAGGCGTTCGCTGGTCTGTTGGAATGTCTGAAGGCGGGCGGCGGCTTCGCTGATGGCGGTGGGTGGTTTGTCGGCTGGGAGGTTGGCGGAAAGGCCCTCAACCTGGCCGATGGCTTCGGCCTGCTGGGTTTCGGCGCGCAAGGCGTTGAGTAAGGCGCTGTCAAGCGTGGCTAAGCGAGCAAAGCCTTCAATGCGCTTTTGATGCGCGGCGTTGAGCTTTTCGAGAATGCGCGAGAGGGCGTGCGGGTCGTCTGAGGTCTGGCGTCCGGTGAGCTGGGCGGCGCAGGTTTCGATGGTCTGCTGGATGGTCTGGAGCGATTGGAGTTCAGTTTCCAGGGCGGTGAAGAGTTCGCTGGTTGTTTTGGGCGCGGGTGGGGCCGCCGGTGGATGGGGGAGGCCGCCAGAAGGGCGGGGGAGCGTGGCTACTGCTGCGCTGGTCCCTGCGCGGCGCGTGGCTGAGTCTGTGGCGGTCGCTTGCGCCTGAGTGGCTGCCGCGCCGCACAGCGGTGGTTCGCCGGATTCGCGCGCGGGTGGGGCAGGCGGTGGCGCGGTGGGTTCGAGGGGAATGTCGCCGCGCTCGATGCCGAGTCTGAGGGCTGAGAGCGTTTCGCCGAAGCTTTCGAAACGGGGGTCGGTATGCAAGGCGGAAAGGGTGTCTCTGCCGCCGTATTGTTCCAGAAGGGGGGCAAGCGCTTCCAGGGTGATGGGCGGTTCGATCTGTTCGATGGCTTTGCAGAGAGTTTGTTTTTCTTGCCGCCAGTGTTTGATGAGTTCTTGCAGGCTTTGCTGGTAGTGGGCAGCGCGTTGAGCGAGGTGGGTTGCGAGGCGCTGCGGGTAGTTTGGGGGAAGCCGCTTGCTGAAGCCTGCGAGCGCGCGCTGCTGAAGGTAAGGATGGTCGTGGACAAATTGCTCAATGGCTGGGCGAGCCAGCGATTGTATCAAGAGCGCAATGTCGGCTGTTGACCAGCCAATGACATCCTGGTCCATAGGTCTTCTTCTATTTATGTATTCGGATGAGGCCGAGCGAGGCGGCCTTGCGAGACAGCCAGAGTTGGTAATAGTAGTGTAATCGCCTGCTGCTGTGTTGTCAAGCGGGCGGGCGGTTAAATGTGCCTGGGGCTGCGATTGCACGTCGGTGGGCCGCCTGGGGGGACGCGCGAGCGACCAACGGGAGCGAGAGTGCCGAGGCCCAGCCGAGGCAAGCAGCCTAGGCCGCAGGCCCAGTTCCCGCAAGGGCCGCTCCCCGTAGGGGGGCGGCGCTCCAAGTAATACGCTTCGCTTGCCAATACCTCATATTTGGTGGAACCGCTATTGGCTGAGAGAGGGCTATGTGCCAGTTTCGTCGTCGCGCTTGCGTTGGCCGAGGAGATAGGCTTGCTTGACCATTTCGTAGCTTTCGGCGTCCAGGCCCTTTTGATGAAGGAGTTCGCTATAGCGATAGTAGGCGTGGGAGAGCTGTTCGCTGGCGTTTTGTTTTTTGAGGAGGGCGATGGCCTGCTGAAAACAGCGTTCGGCTTCGTCGAGGCGGTTCATCGCTCTGTTGGTGTCTGCAAGGGTGACGAGGATACGGCCATAGAGGGTTTCATCCTGGATGTCGTCCTGGTCGTTGGGGCGAGCGAGGACGTGGGCGGCGAGGGCGAGGTTTTCGGCTTCCTGTGGCTCTTGGCGCTCCAGCAGGAGGTCGGCCAGGGCGACGCGCGCGAGGATGCCCTGGCGCGGTGTGCCAAGGCGTTCGCAAAGGTGGATGGTTTGGCGTAGCTGTTGTTCGGCGGCTGTGGGGTCGCCCAGTTCCTGAAAGGTCAGGCCAAGGTTGGAGGCGGCCTGGGTGAATCGCTGGCGAGCCTCGGCGAGTTCAATGAGGACACGGCTGCGGGCGGCGTACCAATCGGACATGGTTGAGTGGAGGCTTTCCAGGTGTTTCTGGCTGAGATGGGCTGAGATTTCGGCCAGCCGCGCTGGCTCAAGAATGGGATCGAGGTGAAGCAGAGCCTGTTGGTAGCAAGCAATGGCATCATTGGGGCGCTCTCGTCGGTGGTGATATTCGGCAAAGGCGGAAAAGACTTCGATGAGGAAGAGGGGATCGCTGATGGCTCCGTTTTCGATGGCCTGAACGCAGGTGGTGAAGGTGTCGAAGGCGAGGACGAATTTTTCCTGGGCATCGTAGGCACAGGCGAGCAGGAAGCGGCAGCGTTCGATGATTTCGGTGTGGCTGCTGTATTCGTCTTGCTGGAAGATTGGCTCCAGGGTGGCCTCGGCGTCGGCAGGGCGGCCCAAAGCGAGAGCGACACGGCCCAGCAGGTAGAGGCGCAGCAGGCGCTGTTCGGTGCTGATGGTAGTAGGAGAGAGCAGGTTGAGGATTTCGCTGGCGCTGTGGGGGTTGTGTTGGTCGAGGCTGATACTGGCCCAGATGAGCGCGGGTGGGCTGAGATAGGTGGAGCGGCTGCGGCTGAGGAGGGTGGTGAGTGAAGGAGGCGGAGCCGCTGTGTCTTGCGGGGTCTGCCTGGTTTCCAGGTCGAAGTCATGGGGAGGTTCGGCAAGGAGTTCGGGGGAGGTGAGGCCGAGGCGGCGGGCAAGGATTTCGAGGGCTTTGAGGGAGGGGCGGATGCGGCCACGTTCGATGGCACTGATGTAGGAGATGGAGAATTCGGGGGCGGCAAGCTGCTTCTGTGTGATGCGCAATTTGCGACGGATGCGAAAGATGTTTGCGCCTACAGGCCCCATGTCCGGGGACAACTCCTCATAGTTTGGCATGCAGAAAACCGTCTCCTTCTGGTTATGATGGGATCATCCCATCATTGCTGGCAGCCGGTTGCTTGAGGCGGCCAGCGATGCCCTCTGCTACGTCAATGGACAACAAGGATAGAGCGTTTGTTGCGCGCCGTGGAAGTGTGTTGACAATCTGAATATTAGCGCCTGTTCGATCATGTGAGGGACGGGTGATCTCGACTGGCCGGATATGTGAAAAGGGACAGGGGTTATTAGTCTTTCCAATTATATCATAAATATTCTCATTACGATATGGTTCAGTACGACAAAAACTCGTGATTGACGATGTAAAGAAATGCCGGGAATAGGATGGCGTTTCTACTCTAAATTAAACATGATGTACACAAGGTCGCGTGTGCCTTGTGCAACGGTTGAGATGTTGTCAGAAGTGGATATAATGGCTCTGGTGAGCGGGAGGACGCTGAATTGATGGCGTCAGCCAGGCATTCCAGTCCTTCTTCTTTTTAAGGTACAATGACGAGATAGGATACTGTAAAGGACGATTGGCTGCTGTTCTTTCCGCAAAGGAGTTTGTGACGATGACCAGTACTGCGCAGCGCGGCGCAACAAGCGCGGTCCCAGCATTTCAGAATTGTACGTTGACTGATTTTTCGATTGAGGCGAATCAACAGGCGCAAAAAGCGGCCTTGAAGAAGGTAGAGGGGGAGCTTGGCCGGACGTATCCGCTGATTATTGGCGGTGAGCGGGTGGAGACTGCTGAGCGGTTTACGTCGGTGAATCCGGCGCGGCCTAAGCAGGTGGTGGGTGTGCTGGCGAAGGCGACGGTGGAGCAGGCGAATCAGGCGGTAGAGGTGGCGGCGCGGGCTTTCGAGACGTGGAAGTTTACGCCAGCCTCGGAGCGGGCGGGCTATCTGTTCAAGGCGGCGGAGGTGATGCGTCAGCGGCGTTTTGAGTTGAACGCCTGGATGATTTACGAAACATCAAAAAACTGGGTGGAGGCTGATGCTGATACGGCGGAGGCGATTGACTTTCTGGAGTTTTATGGACGCGAGATGCTGCGGCTGGCGGACCAGCAGCCGCTGACGCGCATCCCAGAGGAGGCAAGCGATCTTGTCTATGTTCCGCTGGGCGTGGGTGTAGCTATTCCCCCCTGGAACTTTCCGTGCGCGATCATGGCTGGGCTGACTTCTTCGGCGGTAGTGGCGGGCAATACGGTGATTCTGAAGCCTGCGAGTACGGCCCCGGTGATCGCGGCACAGTTTGTGAATATTTTGCTGGAAGTTGGCTTGCCAGCGGGGGTGGTGAATTATTTGCCTGGCTCCGGCGGCGAGATTGGGGATGCGCTCATACAGCATCCGAAGGTGCGCTTCATTTCGTTTACAGGGTCGCGGGATGTGGGGCTGCAGATCAATGAACTGGCGGCGAAACATCAGCCGGGGCAAATCTGGATTAAGCGAACGGTTCTGGAGATGGGCGGGAAGGATGCGGTGGTGGTGGATGAGACGGCTGATCTGGATGCGGCGGCGACGGGGATTGTGACATCGGCGTTTGGGTTTCAGGGGCAGAAGTGTTCGGCTGGGTCACGGGCGATTATTGTGGAGCAGGTGTATGATGAGGTGGTGCGGAAGGTGGTGGAAAGGGCGCGGGCGCTGACCATTGGCGATCCGACAGACCCGAAGATATATATGGGGGCAGTGATTGATCAGACAGCTTTCCAGAAAATCCAGAGTTATATAGAAATTGGGAAACAGGAAGGCAGATTGGCGCTGGGTGGTGGGGCGAAGGGTGAGGGGTATTTTATTGAGCCGACCATTATTGTGGATGTTGCGCCAACGGCGCGCATTGCACAGGAGGAGATTTTTGGACCAGTGCTGGCGGTGATGAAGGCGCGCGATTTTGATGAGGCGCTGAAGATTGCTAATGGGACGGAGTATGGGCTGACGGGTTCGTTGTATTCGCGTGACCGGGAGCGCGTTGAGCGGGCAAAGCGGGAGTTCCATGTGGGCAATCTGTACTTCAATCGCAAGTGTACAGGGGCGCTGGTGGGGGTGCATCCATTCGGTGGTTTCAATATGTCGGGGACGGATTCTAAGGCTGGGGGCCGCGATTATCTGCTGTTGTTTACGCAGGCGAAGGCGACTTCAGAGAAGCTCTAGGCGATTATCAACGGGCAGGGTTGTTCGTTGTATTACGCAGGTGGAGATGAGCGGGCGTCTTCGCCTGTGTGATTGTCTTCAGTTCAAGGTAGAGTAGCATGCCAGAGATGCTCAATGGGAATACGGCGAGCGCAGATACTGTTGAGTGGCGTCCGGCCCGGCAAGAGGATGGGCCGGTGTGGGTGGCGCTGACACGCGAGGGCCGGACGCCGCTGGTGCCACGCGAAGCGTTGGTGGAGCCTGACCAGCGGTTGGTGCGCGATCTACAGGAGCAGCAGGATGAACTGGAGCGCTTTCTCGCGGGTCCGGCGAAACAGCGCGAGACGCGCTTTTTGCTCTGGCGAGCCAGCCGACCTCTAGGGCGGCTATGTTTCCAGGTGCAAGGCGCGCGGGCGCAGCTTGAGGGGATTGCGCTGCTGCCTTCGGCTGGGCGCGAGGTGATTGAGGAGGTGGCGCGGGGAGCGGTTGTGCGCGCTGAGGAGGCGGGGGCGCGTTCGATTCGGGCAGCATATGAGGCGCGGCACGCGGCGGCATTTGAGACGGCGGGTTTTCGGGAACTGCGGCGCTATACGCCGATGGTGGCGGCAACACGGCGACCAGAAGAAGACGATGAGGGAACAGGGGCAGGGGTGGTGAGTATGCTGTATCGTGTGCGGCCAATCGAGTACGAGGATTCGGGGCTGCTGGGGGCGCTGTTTCGGGATACGTCTGTGGAGGAGGAGGATACGCGGGAACGTTCGCCGACGGATTGGCTGGCGGAGATGGCGCAGCTTCTGGCGGAGTCGGATAATGCGGCTTTGCCGGAATGTTCGTTTGTGGCTGCGCTGCGCCAGAAGCGTAAGCTGGCGGGGGTTGTGCTGGTGAGCCGCTGGCAAGGGGCGGCGCTGATTGATGATCTGGCGGTGCTGCCGCGCTATCGGCGCCGGGGGATTGGGACGGCGCTGCTGCGGCGGGCGATGCAGTGTCTGCATCAGCGCGGCTATGTGTCGGTGATGCTGGTGGCGCCGGAGGGGACACCGTTGCAGGAGTTTTATCGGCAGGTGGGCTTCCGCGAGGTGCAGCCGAGCTATGTTGAGGCTGAGCGGGCGCTGACATGAGGGTTCTCCGTGTTGTTCAGATAGTCACCTTTGTGCAGTGGATTTCTTGAGGATGATGTATGAGCGGCGCTCCTTTTAGAGAGCAAGCTGTGATTATTACGGGGGCGTCACGGGGAATTGGGCGGGAGCTTGCCTTTCGGCTTGCGGGGCAGGGCGCGTGGCTGGTTCTGGCAGCGCGGAGTCTGGAGGCGTTGGAGGCGGTGGCGGCGGGGTGCCGCGAGCGCGGGGGGAAGGCACTGGTGGCGCAGACGGATGTGACGGATGAGGAGGCGTGCAAGCGGTTGATTGAGCAGACGGTTGAAACCTACGGGCGTATTGATATGCTGATTAACAACGCGGGGTATGGGCGGCCCAGGCGTTTTGCAGCTATGCAGCATCTGGCCGATCTCAAGGAGGAGATGGAGTTAAATTACTATGGGGTGGTTCATTGTACCTATTACGCGCTGCCATATCTGAAGCAGAGCAGGGGGCGGCTGGTGGGGGTGTGCAGCTTTGGCGGGCAGGTGGGCATCCCTGGTACGATTGGCTACAACAGTTCTAAGCACGCCATGCGCGGCTTCTTGAATACGCTGCGGGCGGAACTGCGGGGCAGCGGGGTGAGTGTGACGGTTCTGTATCTAGGGGCGATTCGGACAGAGCGGCTGGTGGAGGCGATGGGGGCGAATGTAGATCGGGTGCCAACGATGTCGCCGGAGCGTTGCGCGGCGCTGATTCTTCGCGCGTCGGCCAGGCGCAGGCGGCAGTTGGTGATGACCCTGCCAGGGAAGCTGCTGGTGTGGCTGAATCTACTGGCTCCGGCGCTGCTGGATTGGATACTGGTGAGCTTTCCCGGTATTGCGTATGAGGAGTGATGGCTGTTTTGGCGCATTGAGGGTCTGTTCTGTAACTTGACGTTTGCAGTGGCGCAGCGGTTAGCCGTCTGGAAGGCGGCGTTACACGTGGCGGCGCTCCAGGTGAGGGGAGTCTGAGATGCTCAAGCCAGCAGTGGTGATTGTTGTGGCGTATGTGGTGGCCGGGGCAGTGGCGCTTGGCGTTGGGTATGGGTTTCGCGCGCAGCACCCTCTGGTGATTCTGGCGGCGGCAGATACGGCGGCGACGGCTGTGATTTTTGTGTTCAGTGTGGCTGCGAAAAACTCAAGCTGCTATGATCCGTACTGGAGCGTTGCGCCTGTGCCGATTGCGCTGTTCTGGCTGCTGCAACAGGGTTCGAGCGGGTTTGGGTCGCTCCGGCATGTGGTGGTCTTTACGCTGATTTGTTTGTGGGCGATCCGGCTGACGTACAATTGGGCGAGCCAGTGGAAAGGTTTGAGCCATGAAGATTGGCGCTACCGCGATATGCAGGCGCAAACTGGCAGATTCTATTGGCCGGTGAGTTTCCTGGGGATTCATTTCTTTCCTACGGTTCTGGTGTTTTTAGGGTGCCTGGCGTTGTGGCCCGCGCTTTCAGGAGCGAAGCAAGGCTTCAACTGGCTGGATGTGGTGGCGCTGGTTGTGACGGGCGGGGCGATTGCGATTGAGGCGACAGCGGATGTGCAGATGCGGCGCTTTCGGCGTTCGGTCAAGATGTCAGTTGAGACGGAGGCCGGGGGGCTGTGGAGGTATTCGCGGCATCCGAATTATTTTGGCGAGGTGTTGTTCTGGTGGGGGCTGTTTCTTTTTGGGCTGGCGGCTGATGCGTCGTTCTGGTGGGTGATTATCGGGCCGCTGGGTATGCTGGGGTTATTTCTCTTTATCAGCATTCCGATGATGGAAAAACATCTGCTGCCACGCAGGCCGGGCTACGCGGCGTACCAGCAGCAGGTTTCGGCGTTTGTCCCCTGGTTGAGAAAAGGGGGAGCCTCCGGTTGATTGTGTGAGAAGCGACTAGAGGCAGCCGAGAATGGCGGGGACGTAGTTGCGGGTCTGACCGGGCATTTTGGCGAGCCAGTCCCAGGCATTGGGGGGCCAGATTTGTGATCCCTGGCTGAAAAAGGCGCGGGACCAGGCGCGTTCGACAGCGCCAGGGCCGGCGTTATAGGCGGCAAGGACGAGGCCATAGGCGTAGTGGGCGGAGTCGCCTCCATAATGGGCGGCGAGGCTGGAGGCGCGGTGGGAGTATTGGTTGAGGTGTTGTCGGTCTAATCGCGCGGCTGCGTCGAGGGCCTGCTGGGGGTCAGTTGGGTCAATGCCGAGGCTGGCAGCAGTTTCCGGGAGAAACTGGGCGATGCCGATGGCGTTTGCGGTGCTGCGGGCGGCGGGGTCGAACTTTGATTCTTGCCAGATTTGCCACTCGAAGGCGAGGGTGTCAATCTGGTATTTTTTGGCGTCGTCGCGGGCGACGGAGAGCCAGGGTGATGTGGTGGGTGGCGCGAGATGACGGCAGGACGCCTGGCCGCTCAGGCCGAAAATGGGTGGGGTGGTGGGCGCGGGGGGCAGGGGTTGCTCGGTGGATGTGGGCTGAAAAACTGTGGAGAGATGGTTGAGGAGCAGCCCACCCAGGAGGCTGACGATGACGCAGGAGAGGAGCAGGAAGCAGACGGCAAGCGCCCAAAAGGAAAGGCACGAGCTTCCCCGCTTGCCGGTTTCGGGCAGCGATGCAGGCTGCGGCTGCTGATTCATGGCGTCTCCTCAATGCTGTTCGGCGGCTCTTTGCTGCCGAGGGGCTTCCAAGAAGCAGAGTATATCCCACTATCTGCTTTGTGGCAAGGAAGAGCATCTCACGGTTCCACCAATTATCGGGGGTCACTTGTAGCGCCGCCATCTTGGCGGCCAACGCTGCGCCCTGGCGAGCGTGCGCCCTCCAGGCTAGCGGACCAGCAGGCCAACGCTGGCCGCCAAGAAGGGACGCGCGAGCGACCAACGGGAGCGAGAGGACGGGGCAACAGCCGAGGCAAGCGGCCCTCTCCGAAGGGAGGCGGCGCTCCCAGTAACACGCCTCGCTTGCCAACACCTCAGATTTGGGAGAACCCATCTCACAGGCCCGCCAGACTCAACTTTTGGTATGCCGTTTGCTAGAGGGTCGGCGGTAATGTTTTCTCTGGAGGGCTGTGACGAGTGTTTCGAGTCGGCTGCTGAGGAGAGCGCGAGGATGATACTTCTTCCGTTGGAGCGTTTGCTGAGGATTGCTACTTGCCAGGCGCGGCCAGGTGTGGTGGTTGGCGCGCCAGCGATGAATGGCGCTGGTCTGCTGCCGGGCGTTACTTCATCTGGCCTGGTGGATACATGCCTGGCGGCGCAGATGGTGGCGAACAATCTGCGCGCGACGCTGCGTGATGAGAGGTGGAAGCGCCGCCACCTGGGGGCGCGGGGGCAGGTTGGCGAGGCAGAGGGGCTGCGTCTGATGGTCTGGATAGATAGCCGTGACGATCAGCCAGGGATGGTGGCGATGTGGGATATGAGGCGGGAGGCGTCGGTGGGGCAGACGGAATATGGGGCAGTGCTTCCCCGGCCTGTGCTGGTGATTGGGCGCAATGTGCGTTCAGGCGAGCATTTTGTGATGCGCTACGCGCCAGGAGAGTGGCTGGAACGTTTGCAACAGATTGGGTATGCGGCGCATCGATTCTAGTTCTGTTCCCTAGCTGGACTCGGCGGGACAGGATGCAATGGCCGGGGTCTGGACATCGGAAACACCTGGCAGGGCGCGTAATCTGGCGAACCAATCCGGGCCGATAAGATGGTGGTGGTGATGACGAGCGTATGCGATTCTGTGAAGAAGTCTCGCTGGCCCATAGGATACCAGGTGGGGTGAGCGCCGTCGTTTACAGCGCCTTCGTAGCAAAGGCTTTCCAGGCGCAGGCCAAGGTCGGTGATCTCTGCCAGGGCGGTTTCGTAGGAGATGGTGGTTGCAAATGTGACGACGGCATCTGACGGAGCGAGCGGTTGAGTTGCTGGTAGCTGTGTCCCGATGGCGCATCCTGCCAGCCAGATTACGAGGGCGGGAAGACACGCCAGCACGATGAGCCACTGGCGCGCGTGGCGAGGAAGCGAAGCAAGCATCTGAGCTCTCTCTTTCTTAACGACCCTTTGGTAAACCCCCTGGTAAACTCTCTTGATCAGGAATGTGTTGGAAGGTTCTGGCGAGCCTTATGTTTAAGGACGTTCCAACAGCGCCTCCTGTTTCCAGTGATGTTAATCCGCAGTTATCGCTGCAAGGCCGGGCCGCGCTGGTACGCAAGCAGCGCGCTTTTGTAAGGGCAGCATTTGAGATATCGCAGCGGCGCCCTCGCCAGGGACGGCGGCGGTACACGCGGCTGGCGCTACGGTTGGTCGCCAGGGAGGGTGATGTGTGCGCTTGTGCTTTGAGGCGGGGTGTGTGAAAATGAAGTTGGATGGTGGGGAGGATGGGGAGTAGCCACGCGAAGAGAAGAGTTTCTGCATGCGGTGTCTGAACCCTGGCTGTCGGTATGGCGAAAACCCTGCGGGCGCGGCGGTGTGTCGCTGTGGGCTGCTGCTGCCTTCGGCGAGACTGGCGGGGCGCTATCAGGTGGAGCAATTGATTGGCCGGGGGGATGTGAGTGTGGTGTATCAGGCGCGCGATCTGCGGCTGAAGCGCGCGGTGGCGCTGAAGGCACTGCGGGCGTTTTCCAACGAGCAGGCGCGGGCGCGGTTTATCAATGAAGCGGAACTGGCGGCGGCGCTGGACCACGCGAATATTCTGGCGGTGCTGGATTTTGGGCAGGATGGGCCGATTACGTATCTGGTGATGCCGCTGATGACGGGGGGGACGCTGGAGGATGTGATGGGGCAGTATCAGGGTCCGCTGCCCGCGCCGACGGCTGCGGCTTATTTTCGTCAGCTTGCTTCGGCGCTGGATTACGCGCACAGCCACCCACGCAAGATTTTGCATCGGGATGTGAAGCCTTCTAATGTGCTGATTCATCCGGGCGATGGGCGGCTGCTGCTGACCGATTTCAGTATTGCGCGGGCGCTGGAAGCGGAGCGGCGCTTGACGGCGGCTGGGCTGGCGCTGGGAACACCGAACTATGCAGCGCCGGAGCAGATGCGTGGGCATCCGGTTCAGGCGAGCGATCAGTACGCGGCGGTGGTGGTGCTGTATGAGATGCTGACGGGGCGGCTGCCTTTTACGGCGACGACGGTGATGGAGCAGACGCGGCAGCATCTTTATGAGCCGCCGCCGCCGCCAAGCAGCGTGAATGCGGCGCTGCCAGCAGAGGTGGATGGGATTGTGCTGCACGCGCTGGCGAAAGACCCAACGAAACGGTTTCGGACGGTGACGGCATGCGCGGATGCGCTGGAGGCGGCGCTGGCGCTGACGCCGAAGCCAAAGGCTGCGGCTGCGCCGGTGAGCGCGCCCGCGCCTTTGCCGGTGTCGGCTCCAGGGGAGGCGCGCCCGCCGCTGGCTGCGGGGCGGCGCTTGCGGGGCGGGCGTATGGAGATTGTGCGGTTCCTGCGAGCAGAGGCGAGCGGCGATTTATATCTGGTGAATGAGCAGGGACATTCGGCGAGGCCGCGCGCGCTGCTGCGGCTGGCTGATGAGTCTGCGGGGCCACGCGCGGCGCAGCGGGTGCGCGAGTTTGTGCAGGTGGCGCAGGCGCTGATGGCACTGGGGGAGCATCCGGCGATTCCACGATTCTATGAGTCTTTTCGGGAGCAGGGAGAGACGTTTTTTCTACTTGAGTATATTCAGGGGGAGTCGCTGGCGACGCGGCTGGCGCAGGCTGGGAAGGCGCTGCGGGAAGAGGAGGCGCTGATCGCGGCGTCACAGACGCTGGAGGCGCTGGTGACGCTGGCGCAGGTGACGCTGCCGATAGTCCATCGGAATGTGAAACCGTCGAATCTGCTGAGGGGCGCTGCTGCTGGCCGGACGTATCTGGTGGGCTTTGATATGGCGATTGTGGCGGCTGCGCCAGCGGCTGGGGAGAAGCCAAAGATTGAGCCGCGCGGGACGCGGGGCTATTCGCCGCCAGAGCAGGCGGCCCGTGATCGTGTGCCCGATCCGCGCTGGGATTTGTACGCGCTGGGGGCGACACTGCATCATGTGCTGACGAATCGTGATCCGCAAAAAGAGACGCCGTTTGATTTTCCTCCGGCGCGTGGGCTGAACGCCGCGCTGTCGGGGCAGGTGGAGGAACTGCTGGCGCGGGCGTTGGCGCGGGATGCGAACAGTCGTTATCATACAGCTGTGGAGATGAAACGGGATGTTGATCGGCTGCTGGGGCTGACATGTCCACGCTGCGGCGCGCCAGTGCGTCGGCAGGCGCGATATTGCGGGCGCTGCGGCGCTCGGCTGATGCCGAAGAGCGCAGGGTGACGGTTCGTGGCTCCGGGCCGTTTTATGCTATGAGTCTTATGCTATAGTATGTATAAGGGGATAGTGGGTGGGTGAGGGTGTGTTCTCATGGAGCCTTTTCTTCTATGGAAGTTAGCAAACAAACATCTGGCCCTTTACGAGGGTCTGCCCCTGATTCTGCCTCGCTGAATGGCGCGTCTCGCTCTGGCTGGCTGGCCCGCCTGCGCCGCTTGTGGTCGAACCACGCTGCCCAGGTGGCTCCTTTGGCGGCCAACGCTATCCCTGCGTCGCTCACTTCGCCCGATCTGACGGCGTTTGTGCTGTTGGGTGGGGGCGCGCGCGGCGCTGCTCAGGCGGGGGCCATCGCGGCGACGCTGGAGCGTGGTGTGCGGCCCGATGTGATCATTGGTGTTTCGGCTGGGGCGTGGAATGGGGCGTACCTGGCGGTGGACCCGACGCCGGAACGGGCGAGGGCGCTGTGCGCGATCTGGGCGGGGCTGAAAAACAGCGATTTGCTGGGCGGCGGTTGGTGGCACGCGGCGGTGAGCGCGGTTTCTGGCAGGCCGTCGCTGTATGGCGCGGAGGGGCCGCTGGGGGTGGCCCGCCGCTATATGGAAAAGCATTTCTTCGAGGAACTGCGAACGCCGCTGCATATTCTGGCGACGAATTTGACGACGGGGCAGCCGATGCTCTTTTCTGCTGGCCGGTTGCTGCCAGCAGTGCTGGCTTCTTCTGCGGTGCCGGGGATTTTTCCGCCGATGGTGTTGAGTGGGCAGGTGTATGTGGATGGTGGGCTGCTGGAGTGGGATGCCTGCGCGCAGGCGCTGAGGCTTGGGGCGCAGAAGATTTACCTCTTTGGCTGCGGATCGATTGGCGAACTGTCACCTCGACTGGCTCATCTGCGTGTATCTATTGAGGGTGTCAGGCGCAGAGGGTCTAATGGAAAGGCACCCCAGCCTGCTGCTCTGGATGGTCTGGAATGGGGGCCGACGGTTGGCGCGAATCTGCTGGAGGTGCTGGAGCGTTCGTGGGATGTGGTGAGCCAATATCAATTCCGGCGGGCGGTGGAAGAATTGCGCGCGGGTGGGGCAGATGTTGTTTCGATTGAGCCGGTGCTGCCTGCGCTTTCGCGGCCATTGGATTTTAGTCGAAGCGAGGCACTGATTGCTGCGGGACGCGCGGCTGCGGAGGCGGGGCTAGGCTCGATGCGGCCTGTGCGGTCTGGTGATGATGAGGCGACGAGCGGGCATCCCGCGCCTTCCAGTGCTAGTTTAGCTGGCTAGGCGCTCCCCTGCTTCAGAATAAGACCCTTGATTTTCTCCACGAGTTGCTGTAATGTTGCGTGAAAATCGAGGAGTGGTGTTCTTTTGCGCAGAAAGGCCCTTTTCCAAGGAGGAAGCCCTATGTCACCTGCTTTGCTTTTAGCCCCTTCTGCCGTCGCTACGCCGTCTCCTGAAACGCTCTTTTTGTGGGAGGCGCTGCTTGATCTGGCGGGCGTTATCGCCGCTATCTGGACGTTGTGGGCTTTTGTATGGCTACCGTTGAAAGGGATAGCGATGAGCGCCTTTCGGCTGATTGCGGTGGGAGGGCTGATCTTCGCGCTTTTGCATGTGCTGGATACGCTGTTTCAGGTGGGGAGGGTGCTGCCCAGGGGTCTGCCCACCCTGGTTCACTTTGGGCTGGTGCTGGTTGCTATGGTGTATTTTCTGCTTGGGTTGGCGCGGCTGGCAGATGCGTTGGAGGAGTGGAAGTATCCTGAGCAGAGGATTGTGCAGCAGCACTGGTGGCCGCTGGTTGTTGGGCTAGCTCTGGTGTTGGGGGCGACGAGCTTTATTATCTATGGATTCAGCTTGCTGGCTGTGGTCTGGGCCTCTTTTGCGATGGATGCAGGCATTATTTTGCTGTCGGTAGCTTGTGGTATCCAGGTGCGACGGGCGCATTTAGGGGGCGCTGTGGGGGGGGCGCTGTGGCTGGCGCTGGCGGGCTTGCTGATCTTCAGTCTGGCACATCCTGTGCAGACGTGGGGTTCAGTTACTGATATTGTGGCGGGGCCGCTGCTGCCGCTGGTTCATCGCCTGGTAGTGATACCAGCCTTCCTGCTCTTTAGCGCGAGTATTACGCGGCTTTCGCGGGCACTGGCGCCGCAGATAGAGCAGCGGGCAAGCATGGCATCGGGGGGAGCAGCGCGACAGGCGAGTTATCCACCCAGGATATAAATGTCTGCGCGCCTGCTGGCCTCGATAGCTCGAAAACTGGCTGTTCTTCACAAGTGGTGAAATAATGCGCTACGTTGGAACTTATGAAACAATGTGAGCCCTGATCTTCTCTAACCATGCACAACCTCGCCCACCAGCTCATGCGTTTTGATGGATGCTATGGAAACCGAGCCGAGAACAGGATTGGGTGTGCGTTGCCTCATTATCGCTTCTCCGCAGCCAGGCGGAGGCCGCTGTACGGAGAAAGAACAGGGGAAGGGGACCGCTCTCATGATCGAGACAAGCAGTGAACACGATATTTACTCCTATGAGGCGTTTACCCGGCATGATTTCTATGCCGCTGTGAACCACGCGCTGGTTGAGCGGGCGGTGGTGCATCTTGATAGGCGACGGGTGGGAGAGAAGCTTGAGGTGGTTGATTTAGGCTCTGGCACAGGGGCGATTACGCAGATGATTGTGGAGGCGCTGAAGCAGCGCGGGCGGGATGCGCGCGTGATCGGCGTGGAGCCATCGGCGGATGCGATCAGGGTGGCAGAGCATCGGCTGAAGGGCGCAGGGATGGATGTGAGCTTTGTGCAGGGAGATGCGGATGATCTGGCGCGGCTGGCTATACAAGCCGATGGGTTGTTCTTCTGCAATGCGATTCATCTGGTCCCTGATAAAAATGAGGTGGTTGAAAAGATCGCTGCGACACTGGCGCCGGGCGGTCTTTTTGCGTGTAACAGCGCCTTCTTCACCGGCACGTATGCGGATGGGACTGAGCGTTTTTATCGGCTATGGACGATGCAGGCGATGCGCTGGCTGCGGCGCGAGCATCCAGAGGTGAAGATTGCGCGGGATGCGCACGCGCTGGCGATGCAGTGGTTGTCGCAGGATGAGTATGCGGGGCTGCTGGGTAAGCATGGTTTCGGCATTCTGCATAATGAGTTGGATGAGGCGCTGATGCCGTTGCAGGCGTGGAAGGATATTGGCCGCTATTGGCTGTTTATTGAGGGGGCGCTGCCAGGGGCGCCGATTCCGTTGGGGGCCGCTGCGCTGGAGGCTGCGGCGGCGCAGGTGTTTGAGGAACTGGGGCTGAGTGTGGTGCCGCGCAACTGGCTGCAACTGGTGGCGCAGAAAGAGTAAGCGCAGGCTGGGCAGGGTTGATTGGTCCCATCGTCTCGATGGCGGGACCAATCAACCCTGCCCTTTATTTAGTCTGCGGCGAGGATGAAGTTGCGCAGTTCATAACTCTGGCCGATCTCCATCAAGCCGATGGTGGGTTTGGTTTCGATGCGCAGGCCCGGAATGGTCAGGAGCCGTTGCAATAATATATCCGTCTCTTGAATGGCGAGGTAGGCTCCTGGGCAGCGGTGATGTCCGTCGCCAAAGCTCATGAGCATGGAGGGGATGTTGTCTCCGTTGATGGCGCGCCCAGGGCAGAGTTCCAGGGGATGGTCGCCGACGACGCTTTCTTCGGCATTGGCTGCGTAGATGTGGACGTTGATGAAGTCTCCCTGGGGAATAGTTACGGGCGCGCCGCTGCTTTGGATGGCGACATCGGCGGTGGCGCGACGCATGAGGTGGCCGATGACGGGTTCCAGGCGCAGGGTTTCGTGCAGCATTTCGTAACGGTCCTCTTCGGGGGCGGCCAGATAACGCTCACACAGTTCGGGGTGTTCGAGGAAGTGCCAGGCAGCTACGCTGATGAATTCACGTGTTGTGACCATACCGGCGGCTGCGTAGGTGAGGCATTCGTTGAGGATTTCCTGATCGGTATAGTCCTGGGAGATCAGGTGGGAGATCACGTCTTCCTGGGGCTTGCGTCTGCGGGCGTTGATGGCGGGTTTGACATCCAGGAAGAAGAAGCTGATTACGCGGCGCTGCCGCCACATAAAACGGATGGTTGCCAGGGGCTTGCTGCCAGGCTGCATGATTCCCGCGCCCTTGAAAAAGCCTTCGAGCCGCTTATCCATCCCCGGCAAGCGGCTGTTAGTGAGGCCAACCACTTGAGCGGCGACCTGAAGGGCAAGCGCAAAGCTGATCTGGCTGAGATCGGCGCGCTTTTTCCGCCGAAGGCCAGCGACGAGTTTGTCTGAGAGGCGTTCCATGAGTGGGCGATAGTTTGCGCTGACGGCTTTGGGTGTGAAGAAGCGCGCGGTTTTCCGGCGCTGTTCGTGGTGCGGCTGCCCTTCCATGTAGAGGATACCCTGATTCTTTGAGGTGGTGAACATCTCGAAGAACTGTGCGCCGAAGCCAGCCTGTTTGGTATCTCCGCTGCGCAATACGGCTCTGGCTTCTTCGAAGGTATAGACGTGCCAGACTCCGGCGGTATCGCGCTCGATGCGCTTGTCAGTCGGCTCGACATCACGCGCCGTTTTCTGCTGTGACCACGCGCTGTGGTCAACGGGACCATCGGTGGGGGTTTGGGTTGGTTCGGGGGTTGATGAGTCGCCTTGTGCCGTTTGCATGCGAGATACTCCGTTCTGCTGGTTAGCTTCATTGCCCGCTTCCTGGGATCATGGCCTGCCCGCTGCTCTTATGATAGCAGGTTGCTCTTACGATGCACAATAGCGCATTCCAAAGCTGGCGGGGTGTGGCGCGCGCCACACCCCGCCAGCTTTGGAATGCG
>DATBHW010000001.1 GCA_036557285.1 Ktedonobacterales bacterium | reverse complement strand
GGGCTGGGGAGTATTGTACCATTGAGACCCTCCGCCAGACCCCCCAGCGACCATATCTGTGAACCCTGCGGCCTCTCCGGGCCAGGGTTCCCCGATGTGGTCGTTCCATTTTCTCCGCCGCTTGTCGGCAGGAAAGGGGAGTCTCTCATGGTCTCGTCTCACGCATCTATCCCTTGGTACAACCTTCCGCCGCGCGCGTTTCCGGCCAAAGCCTGGCTGGAAAACCGCTATCCGTTTCGGGTCTCGCCCGCGTTCTTCATCCAGCCCAGGGGGCGCGCCACGCCTGCTGCCGCGTCAGGGCGGTGCGAGTTCCCGGCCAAACGCTGGCTGGCTGAGCAGCAGCAGCCCCACTGACAGCGCCGTCGTCCAGGCAGGTTGGCTGCCTGTAGCGCCGCCGTCCCTGGCGGCCAACCGCTCGCCAGCGCGAACGGCTGCCCTCACGGGCCACGTATTCGCAGGCCAACGTTGAGCCGCCTGGAAGGCGGCGCTACAGGTGAACGCTGCCCATAGACATAGCCGCCTTCATCTGGACGGTTGGCCGTCGTAATGGTACAGTTGATGCTGCCGCCAGAAGCCGATACCCTGCCTGGCAGCGCCGTCTCCATCCGTGTAGCACGAGAGTAGAGGGCAAAGTCGTCTGCTCTCTTAGCAAGGGAGAAACCTCCATGTCCATTGACGCCAGTATTGTTGGCGCGGAATCGCCAGCCCAAACGGTGGAAATCACCGCCGATGCCATCCGCCAGTTCGCCGATGCCGTTGGCGACGATACCCCCATCTTTCACGACGAAGCCGCCGCGCGGGCCGCCGGGCATCCTGCCCTGGTCGCGCCACCAACCTTCGTCACCAGGTTTCGCCAGTTCGTCGGCGCGCTCCCCATAGACCCTATCAAAATGCGCCTGCTGCATGGCGAAGAAGAATACACCTACACGCGCCCCCTCTATGCCGGAGATACGCTCACCATCCAGACGCGCGTGGCCGAAGTGCGTCAGCGCCCAGGCAAAGACGGCACGATGACCTTTGTTACTCTGGAAACCACCGGCAAAGACGCCAGCGGCGCGCACGTCTATACAGGCCGCACGCTCGCCATCCTGCGCATCCCCGAAGAAGGAGCCTAACTATGAGTACCAGCCTCAGCGCCCTCACTACCGGCCAGGAATTGACGCCGCTCGTCAAGCCGCCCGTCACCCGCGAACAACTCAGAGCCTATGCCGACGCCTCCGGCGATCACAACCTTATTCATCTAGATGACGATTTCGCCCGCATGGCTGGATTAGATGGGGTGATTGCTCACGGCATGTTGAGCATGGGCTTTTTAGGGCAGTTCGTCAGCGGCTGGATGGGTACGCTGGCAGGCAAGCCCGGCCTTGCCCGCCTCAAAGTCCGTTTTTCCGCTATGGTCAAGCCCGGCGATATCCTTACCTGCAAAGGGACCATCAAAACCATCGAGCAGCGCGATGGCCGCGCGCTGCTCACCCTGGACGTATGGGCCGAAAACCAGCGCGGTGAGCGCGTCACTGGCGGCGCTGCCGAAGTCTCTGTCGCCTGAGCGCCCTTGCTCCCGAACCCTCCCATGTGGCAAAATACACACCTGGCTCAGCAGGCTTGATAGCTGCTGAGCCGCTTCCGCCTGTAGCCGCGCAGCAGCGTCTTGCAAGTAAGAAAAGGAGGCCAACTCATGGAAACCACCGGCTGGAACCAGATGGCTGACTGGTGGGATGAACAGCTAGGCGATGACGGCGATCTCTGGCATCGCACGCTCATTGACCCGCCAGTCTTCATGCTAGCAGGAGATGTAGCCGGGCAGCGCGTACTCGACCTCGCCTGCGGCAATGGCTATATGAGCCGTCGTTTCGCCCGCCAGGGCGCGCACGTCATCGGCGTTGATGCCAACGCCCCCATCATCGAGCGCGCCCGCGCCCGCGAAGCCAGAGAACCCCTCGGTATCACCTATCATGCTGCCGACGCCGCTCATCTGGACATGCTGGCAGACGGCGCATTCGACCTGGCCGTCTGCAACATGGCCTTGATGGACATCGCCGATGCAGCCGGAGCCATTCAGGAAGTATCTCGCGTCCTGCGGCCACAGGGGCGCTTCGTCGCCAGCCTCTCTCATCCCTGCTTCGATAAAGTCAACACCTCTGGCTGGGCCATCGAGCGCATCTACCCCAATACCACCATCTGGCGCAAGATGAGCCGCTACCGGGCAATCGCGGTTGATGACATGCCCTGGCTCAGGATCGGAGACCAGCCGATCATCACCCAGGCTTATCACCGCCCGCTCTCCTGGTACTTCCGTATCCTGCGCGCGGCGGGTTTCGTCGTCGCCGCCCTGGAAGAGCCGGAGCCAACCGAAGAGTTTTTGGCAAACTCGCCGCAAGGCTCCTGGATCGCCGAAATCCCGCTGCACTGCGTCATCGAAGCCTGGAAGCTCGAATTAGCCCAGCCTACTCCTCCTGCTTGAGATCTCTGATGAGGGCGGCTATGCCCCGCTTCCGCGCCAGTTCAAGTACAGACAGATAGCTCATCAGAATCTCTTCGTCTTTTTGGTCGCCACGCCGTTCAGCCTCGGCAGCCGTCGCGCGCAGCAGTTCGGGCGCCGATTCCAGCAGCAAAATAGGGTGACGCATAAGAGTGTTACACACAGCCAGGGAATCGGGCGCCCGCAGCAGTTGGCGCAGCGCCTTGCCCATTTCCAGCCTCACCGATGGCAGCGCGCCCGCGTACTCAGCAAACCAGCCCCAAGGGCTGGCCCCGGCGCGGCGATGCGAGATGGTTCTCACACACGGTTTCTGCCTGATACCCACACAGCAGCCCGTCCTGCTCCCGAAAGACCCTACTCTTCGTCTTGATCGCTCCATAGAAAGCGTCCCTCTTTCCGCCGTAGGGAAGCGCGACCCCTTAGCCATTCGCTCCCTCGCCACATTATCAGGCTTGATCTTCAAGTTTACCAGCCTTACAATACGTAAGTTCTCGTCGCCAGGGGCAGATCGTGTGTGCTGGTTACACAACCGTTCCGCCTGGCGTCTAGCCTCCCGCTAGCATACTCTTGGAAGGCTGAAAAGTTTGTTTAATTTCATGCAAGATTTGTAGCGAGCAGCAAACATGATTGACCTTTTCTGGGAAGCCCAGTTGCACAAGGAAACGTACAGCGCCGTCTTGAACAGCGCCCTCAAGCCCCCAGGCACAAAACAATCCTTTGCCGAACAGGTTGGCATCAGCCCGCAGTATCTGAGCTATCTGCTCGATCCCAACGACCCTAGAACCCCCGGCCCAGCCGTAGCACAGAAAATCGCCGCCGCCTCACCGCTCGACCCGGAGCAGCGAGCAAGCCTGTTCGAGCATCTCTTCCTTGCCAGTCAGCGCCGATTGGAGCGAGAGCGTTCCCGCCGCGAAGTGGCGTCTCACTCGCCGCTCACCGCTCAAGTAGCGATGCTGGGATACGCGCACCATCTTGCCTGCGCCAGCACCGACCACCTTCAGATCAGGCCCCGGTTCCTCGCAGTGCGCGACGCCAGCCAGGACTTGCTCAAACAGGTGAACCCACACGTCGCGGCGCTGGCGGCAATCCAGATTTGCTTCATCCTGAGCGATACCCAATGCATCCTGAACCGCCCCGACGACGCTCTCTATCATGCCAAGCTCGCTCGCCTGCTCATCCATAGCCTGGACGAAAATATCTACCGCTCCCAGCGCGAATATATAGATCGCCTGGAGTTCCACGCCATCCGCGCCGAAGCCGTCGCCTATCACAACCTGAAACTGCCCCGGCGCGCCTATGCCTGCTGCGAAGAGGCCGACACCACCAGGGCCATACGGGAGCGGCCCGAAGAGTGCAAGCCACATCTTCTACGCGACAAGCTCAACGCCCTGAGCCACAGCCCTCGCTTCACCTTGCGCGAGGCAGAAGACCTGGCGCGGGAGGTAAGCAGCATCTCTCAGCGGATCGGCGGAGCCGACGGCCCCATCTGGGAGTTTCTTGTTCAGCGCTCATTAGGCCGCGCCTATCTCAAATACGGCGCCTTTACT
Source organism: Ktedonobacterales bacterium (assembly GCA_036557285.1). Taxonomy (NCBI): domain Bacteria; kingdom Bacillati; phylum Chloroflexota; class Ktedonobacteria; order Ktedonobacterales; species Ktedonobacterales bacterium. Next base: position 32,293 of record DATBHW010000001.1, on the reverse strand, counting down.
AAAGCCAGGCGTGTCTTTGAGGCGCTGCTCAACGACCTGCATCGCATCCCCCACATGGAGCCGCTCCACAAAACCGTCTTCCTGAATACCTACGCAAAACTCCTCTGGCAGCAAGGGTACGCGCCCACAGCGCAACAGGCGCGCAACCTGGCGCTGAGCCTGGCTGAAGACCCCAGCATCACCCCACAATTCGCGGAACTGCGCGACCACTCTGGCCCAACTATGGGGCCGTTCCTCAGAGACCTGCATCTCCTGCCCACTGAGGAAGCGGCTGAGGAAGCGGCGCATGAGGTCTAAGCAAGCCTGACCCTGGGGGAACGGGAATACGCCGATGCCACCCTTGACAGGGAGGCGCGAAAGTCATATAATCACAATGAAATCCGACTAAAACCATCAGATTTAACCAGTGCCGCTGCTGCTCATTGGCGGCATTACCAGGAATAAGGAGCAACCTTCTATGTCTGAATTGGTCACAACGGAACTTGAGCGTTACGCCGCTGGCTTTTCTATGCCAGAAAACTATGTCTTCAAGTCCCGGAAGGGGCTAGACCAGCAGGTTGTCGAGCAAATCTCCGAGATGAAGGGTGAGCCTGCCTGGATGCGCCAGTTCCGCCTGAAGAGCCTGGACCATTTCCTCAAGCGGCCTATGCCCACCTGGGGCGCCGATCTTTCCGAGATCAACTTCGACGACATCTACTACTACATCAAGCCGATGCAGGCTCAGGGCAAGACCTGGGAAGAAGTCCCCACCGAGATCAAAGAGACTTTTGATCGCCTGGGCATCCCGGAAGCCGAGCGCAAGTTCCTCGCGGGTGTCACCGCCCAGTACGAAAGCGAAGCCGTCTATCATAAGGTGCGCGAAGACCTGGAGAAGCTGGGTGTCATCTTCACCGACATGGATACCGCCCTGCGCGAGCATCCCGACATCGTGAAGCAGTACTTCGGGACCATCATCCCCTACACCGACAACAAGTTTGCGGCCCTCAACAGCGCGGTCTGGAGCGGCGGCAGCTTCGTCTACGTACCTGAAGGCGTGCGGGTAGAGATTCCGCTGCAAGCGTACTTCCGCATCAACGCGCAGAACATGGGCCAGTTCGAGCGCACGCTGATTATCGCCGCCCCCGGCTCGTATGTGCATTATGTCGAGGGCTGCTTCCTGGCGGGCGCGTCTGTGCGCACCGCTGATGGCACGAAGGCGATTGAAGAGATTCAAGAAGGCGATACAGTTCTGACCCACAACGGGCGCTATCGCAAGGTCTATCACACCATGTCACGCCCCTATCAGGGCATGATCTATCATGTGCGCTTCTTTGGCGATAACACAACGCTGCATATCACTGAAGAGCATCCCCTGCTTGTCGCCCGGCGCAAGTATGCGCGTAACCACAACGAAACCTTTACCCCAGAGTGGGCACCGGTTTCGCTGCTGAAGCCAGGTGATTACCTCGTCGTACCTGTACCCCAGCCAGAGAAGCTGACCGAAACCGATCACTCTCTCACTATTCCCATTGGCCGGGGCCGACATGAGCCTGTCGCTAAAGAGGTCAGGCTCCCACTGGAGCCAGATTTCTTCCGCCTGGTGGGCTATTACCATGCCGAGGGGCATGTTGATAATGAGCATTACCTCTCTTTCTCATTCCATGTGGATGAGCGTGTCTTCCTAGAAGATACCCGCGCGCTGATCGAGCGCTATTTCGGCAAGCTTCCTATCGAGAATAAACCACGCCAGAATGGACAGACGCTGGTAGTCTGTTCAACGGAGGCAGCGCGGGCGTTTGCTCGTACCTTCGGAGCAGACGTTTATGAGAAGCGTGTGCCAGATTTCATCCGCAACGCCCCCCTCAAGCACCTGACTGAATGGGTGCGCGGCGCTTGGTGTGGAGATGGCAGCTATGACGAGCGGAAAAATATGTTCCGCTACAATACCATTTCTCCAGACCTGGCTCATAACTTCCGTGACGCCCTGCTGCGTCTGGGTGTGGCTGCATCAGTGAATCGGCAGGAACGCGAAGTGCCTCGCCAGGCTATCTATGCGGTCGTCATCTCGTCACCCTGGAACGAGCGGTTTGGTCAAATCGTTGGGCAGCCCGCGCCAAACGGCTCTCAAAGCGGCTCGCCCTTCTACCTGGACGAGAAGTACCTCTATATGCCGATTCGCGCTATCGAAATCGAGGAGATGGACACGACGGTCTATAACTTCTCGGTTGAGGAGGATGAATCGTATGTGGCTGAGGGAGTTGTCTCGCACAACTGCACGGCGCCTACCTACGCCTCCGACAGCCTGCACAGCGCCGTCGTCGAAATCATCGTTCAGAAGGGCGCGCGGGTGCGCTATACCACCATCCAGAATTGGTCGAAGAACGTTTACAACCTCGTCACCAAGCGCGCTGCGGCTTATGCCGACGCGACAATGGAATGGGTGGACGGCAATCTTGGCTGCCTGGCAGAAGGCTCAACTGTCACGACGCCTGAAGGCGTCAAGCCCATCGAGCGCCTCGAAGTTGGCGAGAAGGTGCTGTCCTACGACGAGCAGGCGGGGCAGTTGTGCTTCCGCGCTGTCAAGGGCAAGCGCTTCTCTGGCTACCAGCCTGTGCAGACCGTCTCAGTCGGCGAGCGTAAGCTGCGCGTCACCGCGAACCACCCCTTCTTCTCGTATCTCTACGACGCCGAAGCGGCAAAGAAGTTGGGCCGCTATCACCTGGCCTATGTGCGCGCCGATCACCTCAAAGAGGTGATCATCCCGCGCACCTCCATTGACTATGGCGCGCCCTATCGGCTGCGCGTACCCGAACTCGTGACCACGTTCGCTTCCGAAAACCAATACGCTTCAGCGCTGACGATGACCCGCGCGCGGGCCTCTCGTATGGCGCAGGCGCAAGAGACAACCGAGGCTCTGATGTGGCTCTTCGGCTATTGGGTCGGCGACGGCAACATTGAACTGGCTCCTGCCCAAACAGCAGGCGTTGTGCGCTACGCCAAAGTTGGCTTCTCCACCCCCGCCGCTGATCGCGCGCGTGGGCGGCTGGTCGAAACGATGACAGCCCTAGTAGACGCCCCGCCCACCCAGCGCGCCGATGGGCAGCATCTCGCCTGGAACAACAAAGAACTGGCCGAGTTCTTCACGATCAACGGCTTCACTGGCAGCGCTCGTACCAAGCGCGTCCCTCAGTGGGTCTGGTCCCTGCCAGAATCGCAGCGGCTGGCCTTCATCGCGGGCTATCTTGATGCTGACGGCTGCGTCGTTCGTGGGCGCTTCAGCCTGAAGTCGGCTAACCGCGAACTGCTGCAAGACATCGCCTCGCTGCTGGTGACGTTGGGCATCACCTCGCGTCTGCACACCGAGTTCGCTGAACCCCGGCAGGTCGAGATTCTGGGCGTCACCTGCATGGCGCACGGCTCCTATCGCCTCGTCTTTGCAGCCGACCCCCGGCTTTGCCAGCATGTAAGCGCAACCCTGCGCTTGCAGGCGCAGCAGGAAGCGCCGACGCTTCAGATGAATCGCCAGGTTGGCCGGTCATCTATCGAACTGCCTGAGAGCGTCGAAATCATGGATGTGGATGTCTCCGAGCCAATGGCCCTCGAAGTCCCCACCTGGGACATTGAGGTCGAAGGCACAGGCAACTTCATCTCGCAAGGCTTCATTGTCCACAACTCCAAGGTGACTATGAAGTATCCTGCCGTCTTGCTCATGGAGCCGGGCGCGCGCGGCGAAGTCCTCTCCGTCGCCTTCGCGGGCAACGGCATGCACCAGGACGCGGGCGCGAAGGTCACGCACCTGGCCCCGCACACCTCTTCGCAGATTCTCTCCAAGTCCATCTCGAAGGGAACGGGGCGGGCGTCCTATCGCGGCCTTGTCCGCGTGAACCCCAACGCGCATCATTCCAAGTCGAATGTGCGCTGCGACGCCCTGCTGCTGGACGAAGAGGCCCGCACCGATACCTACCCGACGATGCGCCTGGAAAACAGCCAGGTCGAAATCGGCCACGAGGCTACTGTCTCCAAGGTCGGCGAAGAGCAACTTTTCTACCTGATGAGCCGGGGCCTTTCCGAGAACGAAGCCTACTCGATGATCGTCAACGGCTTCATCGAGCCGATCACCAAGGAACTCCCGATGGAGTATGCCGTCGAACTCAACCGCCTCATCCAGCTTGAGATGGAAGGCTCTGTCGGCTAATTCCCCATCGTGAGTAGAACCGTCAATTTCACGAAGCCGCCCCGGCCAACTAACCGGGGCGGCTTCCGCGTGTACCGCCGCCATCCCTGGCGGCCAACCGTAGCGCCAGCGTCCCTGCTGGCAGGGGTGGGGAATCTACGCCGCCGAGACGCGCACCACAATCGCCGTGACGTTATCAGGCCCACCCGCTTCGTTGGCGCGGGCAATGAGGCGCTGCACGCTCTCTTCGGGGCCGGATTGCTCGATGATGGTTCGCAATTCTTCATCCTCCAGCATTTCCCAAAGACCATCCGTACAAAGGACAAGTGTATCGCCCTCCTGCACTGGCTCGGTGAAGAGATCAACCTCAAGGTCGGGCTTTTCGCCAAGCGAACGATAAATCTGGTTGCGCTTCTCGTGCGTGCGAACCTGCGCAGGAGTAATCTCGCCGCGCTCGACCATCTGCGCCACAATCGAATGGTCGCGCGTGACCTGGCGCAGGCGCCCGTCGTGCAGGACATAGACGCGGCTATCGCCAACATTGGCGGCGTAAAGCATCTGATCGTGCAGCACGGCAGCAACGCAGGTGGCGCCCATGCCGTAGCCATCGGTACCTTTCGCCTGCTTGGCCTCATTGGCCTGGCAGATGGCAATATTCGCCAGCTTGACTGCATTCTGGAGGGCGGTAGGAATATCGCCCTGGAGATCGTGGTAGTAGGCGTCCTTGACCTGCTGAATGGTTAGCTCGCTGGCAACATCGCCGAGATCATGGCCGCCCATGCCGTCGGCAACTACAAAGAGCGCGCCCCTGTCTTGCAAAAGCTGTTGGTCTTCTGGTATCACTGAGATAAGCTGATCTTCATTGTTCGCCCGCTTGCGCCCGATATCCGTGCGCTGCCCAACATCCAGCCTGAATTGCACCGTCATAGCCAACTGTTCCTTTCCGGCAAGCGCGAAATCGCGCCCGTCACGCTGCACCCAACTCCTGACCCATTGGATACAGACCGTTTTAACGAAATCACTGAATACATCGCTCCAGAGGCGCATCGCTCCCAGCGTTCCCCACCGACGCAACGCCTCGTAATACGCATCACGGAAGACCAGAACCATCTCAGAGGCATACTCCTCACGAAAGGCGCGGGGGTAGGCGAGCAAGAGCAGCCGGTACAGGCGCTCGGAAAAGGCAGCGGGAGGATAGCCCATTACGCGCCTCCCGTCGTGCCAAAATCAGGAAGAACCTGCTTGCTCTGCGCGATATGCACCAGTTGCTCCAGGCGATGAGCTTCGGCCTGCAAGACGCGGCTCCCGAAGCCGGTCAGGCGATAGTAACGCCTGCGCTCTTCGCCGTGAACAGACTCGCTGCGTTTCTGCGCTTCGACAATCAGGCCATCTTTGAGCATGCGCTGAATCGAGCCATAGAGCGTTCCTGGCCCCATACGCATCGCGCCCCCAGTGCGCGCCTCGACCTCCTGCATGATGGCATAGCCATGCTTCTCGCCATCGGCAAGGGCTAAGAGGATGTGCAAAACCGTCGGAGTAAGCGGCAGCAGCGCCTCGGGGGCGCGCTGATCGTCGTTTGACATACCCTCATCTTCTCCTGAACTTCTCCTGAAGCAGTGGCCGGAGCCATCCCCCACTCGCTGTTAACACACTATAGCGCCAGCGGATATATCCGTCACAGATATAGTAACTGGAAAAAAGAAGTTTGTCAAGAGAAAGGGCAAGGCATGCGCCTCATTTCTTGAAGAGGCGCGTTCTTGCGGGCAGCGCCGCCGTCCCTGGCTGCAAATGCTGCTGCGCCCTATGCGCTGCGCCTCCGAGCAGAACGCTGTCACTATAGCAGCCCCAAGCACTCAAGACGATTTGGTATAATGAGAGGCAAGAAAGAAGCTGGCTAGGGAGCTAGAGGAGGAAGCCAATAGAGAGAGTCTCATCGCGGGATGGCGTCTCAATCGCCTACAGCCGCAGCGGCAAGGGCTTGCCGCTTGTGCTGGCGCATGGCACCGCTGAAGACCAGGCCCGCTGGATCCCCATCCTGCGCCTCCTGGCCGAACACTTCACCGTCTATGCTCTTGATCGGCGTGGGCGCAACGGAAGCGGAGACGCCGCAGCCTATTCTCTTCAGGATGAAGCCAGCGACATCCTGGCGCTCCTCGCTGCTATCGAGGAACCTGCGCATCTCCTCGGCCATTCGTATGGCGCGCTCTGCTTGATGGAAGCCGCCTTGCGCAGCGATCATCTGGGCAAACTTATTCTCTATGAGCCGCCCTTCCCGCTCGGCCAGGACTTCTACCCTCCTGGCTCCATTGATGGCCTGGAGTCCATTCTCGCGCGGGGTGATCGCCTGGGCGTCATTACTACCTTTCTCAGAGATTTTCTTCATCTCTCGCCCCTGGAAATGGAACTCGTAAGCTATCTGCCCGTCTGGCCTGGGCGTGTCGCCGCTGCCCATACCATCCCCCGCGAACTGCGCCAGATTCAAGGCTACCGCTTCCAGCCGGAGCGTTTCAGCGCGCTCAAGACACCCACCTTACTGCTGCTCGGCGGCGACAGCCCATACTATATGAAAGACGCCGTTGCCGCTTTGCACAACACATTGCCCAACAGCCAGGTCGTTACCATGCCAGGGCAGCAGCACAACGCCATCAGCGCCGTCCCCGACCTCTTCGCGCGCGAGGTCTTGCGCTTCCTCATCGCAGACTGATTAGCGTTGCGCTTCTTTCTGCGCATGTGCTGCTTCCGCCGCGCGCTTCAGCCGGTCCAGCGCATCCTCCACGCCGCGATGATACTGCTTTTCGCCCAGGCGCTCCAAAAGCCAGCCCCGCCATCCAGGAGGGAACGTGAAGTCTCAGCCAAACTGCACCCGGCACGATGCCGCGTTTACCTTCGCGCAGCTAATCTGGTTCTGCACCCCAATCCCCAGCGGCAGCTTCGTATTCAGCCGTATCTGATGCTGCTGCGCATCTAGCATCTCAATCGTCATGCTCACCGCCCACTTCCGGCCCAGCGCCTTGCTCCAGCCAGCCACCACCTGGCCGGGCGCCGCTGGCTCTGGCGGCGTCACGCGCTCCGTGTGCATATCCCACCACTGGTCATAGGTCTCTGGCTGCATCAGCAGCGCCCAGACCTCTTCAACCGACGCGCCCACCACTGCCGCCGGGCATACACTCACAGGCATAGGTATCTCTCCCTTCTACCGCTCTGCCAGCAGCAATATACCAAAAAATCAACGCCTGACGTTTCTTTTCTACAGAAGGTCATGTTCTTATCTTTAGTATCCAAAAAGGCAGAGTGGCATGAACATCCTCGACATCTATCGGCGCGCGCGCCAACATCTCCCGTTGACTCCCAAGGAGCGAGCGTTCCTCAAGTTTGCGCAAGGGCTGGTCGTCTCGGCCATCACTTCCGCCCTCTTCGCAGCAGGCCAGCTTATCCTCAGCAAAGGAGCAATAAGCTGGCAAGACCTCTGGAAAGTGGCCGCCGTTGCCGCAACCGTCACCGTTTTTAACACGCTCATCAAATTCTTCACCGCCAGAGGCGAGCCGGAGCTTGGCGATATGGCCCAGAAGGTAGAAGCTGGCATAGTCAGCAAGATTCAGAGCGCCTGACCGCGCTGAAGAAGACTTGCCCTGCGAAGTAGAACACATCACCTACCGAGCGCCGCCGCGCCGACCTTCTCTGCGGCGCTCGGTAACTCGCGGAGCCTGCGCACTGGCGAAAACAGCAGCCATACCCCTGAAAGCAGCCAGCCGCTGGCGGCCACCAAAAGCACCGGACGCAAGCCAGCAGCCTGCCCCAGCACACCGCCAATGAACGTTCCAGCCAGCATTGCCCCCCACTCCATGAGCCGAATACTCCCATTGACACGCCCCTGAAAGCGATCAGGTGTAATAGACTGGACGAGACTGACCAGATTAATTTCATAGATCGTAGCAGCGCCATCGCCCAGCAACTGCTGCCCAACCAGCAGCACAACAATCAGCGCCAACGGCCCGCCCGCCAGCGGAATGAAGAACGTCGCCGTGCCGCTTACACACAGGCCACCAATCAATGTCCGGCCCACACCCAGGCGGCGCGTGATTCGTCCGGCCAGCGCTGCGGCAAAAAACGCGCTGATGCCCCCAAACGCAAAAAGCGGCCACACAATCACCGGCAGCAAACCTAATTCACGCAAGACATAGAGCATAATCACCACACCAACCATAGCGCGGAACAGGTTAAACAGGCCCGTCGTGACAGCAACCACCCGCAGCAGCCGGTCCCTGGCGAGCAGCCGCAGCCCTTCTGTCATCTCGCGCCAGGTATTCTGCTCGTCCTCCGCTGGCGCCAGCGCCGCCTCTGGCTTGCGAATGATGGCAATGAAAAACGCCGACACCAGAAACGACACAGCATCCGCCAGGATAGCAATGGGCGCGGTCAACGTCTGCACCAGCACACCGCTCAAGCTGGAAACGGTGAACTCTGCCACTGAACCGCTCGCCTGGAGCTTGCTATTGCCCTCCAGCAAATCCCCTCGCTCTAGCAGAGCGGGCAGATACGCCCGGTAGGCCACATCAAAAAAGACCCTCAGCATGCTCACCAGCAGCGCCACCAGATAAAGCTGCTCGATGTGCAAGCGGCCCAACAGCGCAGCCACCGGAACAGTCCCCAGCAGCAGCGCGCGCCCCACATCAGTGACAATCAAAATCGGGCGACGGCGTAGGCGGTCTACCCAGACTCCCGCGAAGAGTCCGATCAGCAGGCCAGGCGCGAGATCAGCCAGGCTCAGCAGCGTCACCTGAAGCGGCGTCGCTTCCAGCGCCAGAATGGCAACAACGGGCAGCGAAACCCAGCCAAAAGCCGAAATAGTTTGCCCAGCCCACAACTTCAGAAAATCTGGATGCCGCCAGAGGCCAGTAAACCGCACACCCTGCTCCTTTACAGCAAGGAGCGATGCAGCCATCATCTGGCTCACTGTTCCTTGCCAACACCTTTCCGCGCGCTGTGCTATTACATCGCGCGCCCGCCATGCACCTCCAGCACAATGCCAGAGACATAGTTAGAGAGCGGCGAAGCGAAGAACAACATCGGCCCTGCCGCCTCTTCCGGCGTACCCGGTCGGCCCAACGGCACCATCAGCTTCAGCATCTCCCGCATCTGCCCTGGCACGCCTATCGCAATCTCCTCGCCGCCGCGCTCGATCTTCTCAGCCGCCTCTTTCGCCTGCGTCAGCCGTGTCTCAATCCAGCCATAGGCCACACAGTTCACCTGCACATTGAACTGCCCCCACTCCTTCGCCAGCGTCTTCGTCAGACCCGTCACGCCCGCTTTCGCCGTCGAATAGTTCGCCTGGCCCGCGTTGCCCCGTGTCCCCGAAACCGAACTCACATTGACCACCTTGCGCGCATTCGCCCGGCCCTGCTGCGCTGCCTCCTTCTTGGCCGCCTCGCGGATGAACAATGCAGCAGCGCGAATCAGTCGGAACGGCGCAGTCACATGAATATCCAGCATCGCCTGCCACTGCTTACCAGCCCGCCAAACGCATCAATTGCCTTCGCCACCACCTGCTCAGGGAAGGCCGGGTCCGTCATATCGCCGGGAACGGCAATTGCCTTGCCGCCTGCTGCCTTGATCGCGTTGGCCGTCTCCTCCGCAGGCGCGGCGTCCAGATCGCAGACCACCACCGACGCCCCCTCCGACGCAAACAGCTTCGCTGCCGCCGCGCCAATCCCTCGGCCTGAACCTGTCAGAATCGCCACTTTGCCATCCAGCAGAATCATGTCCCTTAGCTCCTTTGCGCAAAAATGCTTGACAAATAGACACAAGCAAGGTACAATCTCAGCGTACCCGTTCGCTTGCCCCACATTTCACTCTGGAGGGTAGCTCACACCCAGCATACTGCAACATCTGAAGAACGGCTGGCACAGCCGGCGAACAAATCACCGGCCCTGCCATGACCCCACATTCGGCACAACCAGATATGGGGCTGGGGACTATTGTATCATCGAGACCCCCTAGCCAGACCCCCCAGCGACCATATCTGTGAACCCTGCGGCCTCTCCGGGCCAGGGTTCCCCGATGTGGTCGTTCCATTTTCTCCGCCGCACAACGGCAAGAAAGGGGAGGCTCTCATGGTCTCGTCTCACGCATCTATCCCCTGGTACAACCTTCCGCCGCGCATGTTCCCGGCCAAAGCCTGGCTGGAAAAACGCTATCCCTTCCGCATCCCGCCCGCGCTCTTCGCCCGGCAGAAGGCACGCGCTACGCCTGCTGCCTCAGCGCGGCGCGAGTTCCCCGCCAAGATCTGGTCAGCGAACCGCCAGCAGCAGGCTGGCGGTTCGCTAAAATTGCCCGCTTCTTTCAAGCGGGTAGTATAATCAGCCACATCACAGGGTGATAAAATAGCGTACTTCGTGCAAGAGCGCGCCGGGCCGCTCCTCGGTCTTGCGCGTGCCATCGGCACGCCAACCAGCCGCCTCGTAAAACCGGCGGGCGCGCTCATTGCTTTCCAGCACCCACAGCGTCGCCCGGCGGTATCCTCGTTCGCGCAGGTCTGCCACTGCGCGCGCAAAGAGCGCGCGCCCAACTCCTTTGCCCGCCGCCTCTCGCAGCAGATAAATAGCGACCACCTCGCCGGTCAGCGGCGGCGCGTCGGCATCGCGGCTCGGCTGAGTGATAGCGAATCCAACAACCTGATCGGCTTGCCCCGCAACCCACCAGCGGCCATCGGACGACAGGCTCGCCAGTTCCGCCCGACGCGCCTCCACGCGCCGGTCCAACGTATCCGACATACGATCAAGGTAATCGTCTGGAAGCTGGCCTCGATACGCCCACTGCCACGAACGCACATGCGCCTCGGCAATCGCTGGCGCGTCGTCAATTGTCGCTGGCCTGATTATCACAGGTTTTTGCCCCTGGTCCCACATAAGACCAACGCCCCTTCCCTGGTTAGTAGGCTCTGCCGTCCCCATCAAGCGCCCGCGCTCAAAATCCCTGCCAGCCGCGCCGGATCAATATTCCCACCGCTCAGCACCGCCACCGCCTTCTCGCCCGCCTTCACCGGAACTTTCCCCGTCAGAATCGCCGCCACTGTCGCCGCTCCCGCTGGCTCCACCACCAGCTTGCAGCGTTCCGCCAGCAGCGCAATCGCCCGGTCCACCGCCTCATCCTCGATCTGTACGACCGCATCCACATAACGCTGAAAGAGCGCCAGATTCACTTCCCCTGTATAGCCCGCGCCCAGCCCATCAATATGCGTCTTCACCCCCTCCAGCGTCACCGGATGCCCAGCCGCCAGCGCCGCCGTCAGCCGCGCTGCGCCCACCGGCTCAACCCCAACCACGCGCATCCCTGGCTTGCGCGATTTAATCGCCAGCGCACTGCCACCACAGAGCGCCCCCCCGCCGATTTGTAACACCACCACATCCGCATCCGGCAAATCATCCACAATATCCAGCCCCAGCGTCGCGTGACCGGCAATCACCCCCTCATCCACATACGGGTGAATCAGTGTCAGCCCACGCTCTTCCGCCAGCACCCGCGCCTGAAGGTGCGCCTCCAGGCTGCTCTTCCCATGCAGCATCACCGTCGCGCCATAACCCTGTGCCGCCGCAACCTTGCTGCGGCTGGCCCATTCTGGCATCACAATCGTCGAAGCGATCCCCAGCGACGACGCGCCCCAGGCCAGGCTCTGGCCGTGATTGCCCGCCGACGCTGCTATCAGCCCGCGCCGCCTCTCTTCCGGCGTCAGCATCGAAAGCCGATAGAGCACCCCGCGCGGCTTGAACGAACCCGTCTTCTGAAACATCTCTGCTTTCAGATAAAGCGAAACCGGCGTTGGAGCCATCTGCCCCAGCGTCGTCGCTGAAAACAGCGGCGTCTGGCGGATGCGACCGCCAATCACCTCGCGCGCCCTCAAAACATCATCAAAAGAAACCATTGGACCTCTTTTCAGTGAAGTACCTCTGCCTCAAGGCAAGAGGCTTCTACGACGCCGTAGCATCGTGGGCCACTTCCTGGCCCCGGAACAACATGTTGAGTGCCGCGTTGTGGTCCCGGTCTAGCTCTACGCCGCATGCGCACGCATGCCAGCGTTCGGAAAGCTCCTTCTTGACGACAGCGCCACAGCCGCTGCAAAGCTGGCTGGTATATTTGGGGTCTACCAACACCACGCGCCGCCCGGCCCTCTCAGCCTTGACGATGCAGAGGGATTGGAACTGGCCCCAGCCAGCATCTAAAATCGATTGGTTTAAGCCTGCCTTGGCCGCTGCGCCGTTGGGCAGATATTGCCCCTCGTGTTCCGGGTCTGGTTTCGGCTCAGGCGCGGCAGTCATAGAGAGGATATGCAGGTCTTCCATCGCCAACAGCCCGTACTCGTTTACCAGGCGGCGGGAAAGCTGCTGGTGGAAGTTCTGCCGTTGGTTACGGACCTTGCGATGCGCCTTTGCCAGGGCGATAGCCGCTCGTTTTCTGCGATGACTGCCTTTTTTGCGGTGGTCCTTGATTTGCGAGAGAAGTTTGATACGCTTGAGCCGCTTGCGGTAATGTCGCGGGTTCTCGATATGCTCGCCAGTAGACAGGGTAGCAAAATGCAGCACGCCTAAATCCAAGCCAACGGCAGCAGCAGTGGGCGGCAAGGGCGCTTCTTCTGGCGCCTCACAGGAGAACGTCACGTACCACTGCTCAATGTCGCGCCGGATGGTGACAGTTTTGATTGTACCCTGCATCTCCCGATGCACCTTGACTTTCACCTCACCGACGCCCGCCAGTTTCAGCCGGTCCCCTTGCAGTTTCCAACCCGCTGCATCAGGATAGGTGAACGAATGGTAGCGACTAGTGCTCTTGAAGCGCGGATAGCCGGGCGTCTCGCCATTCCTGATGCGCCGGAAGAAGGCGGCAAACGCTTTGTCCAGCCGCCGCAAGACATCCTGCAAGACGTGCGAGGGCAGGTCTTGATAGGCCGGATAGGTACGCTTCAGATCGGGCAACTCGTTGATTTGCGTGTAACAAGCAAGCTGGGTACGGCACATCTGGTAGTAGGCTTTACGCTCTTCCAGCCCCGCGTTGTACAGGTCACGGCAGCGTCGCAGGTAAAAGAGCAAGGTTTGTTCCTGCCTGGCCGTTGGGGAGATACGGTATTTGTATGTCTTCCTACTCGGCACGCGCTGGTCCCTTCTGGTGGGCCTGTACATACTGCTCTAAGGCCCACAACACTTCGCCGGTAAAGGAGCGCTTATGGGCCTTGCTCAAGGCGCGTAAGGCTGCTTGAAGTTCCGGTGAGATATAGATGGTCGTGCGTTTCAGTTTGGCATCGTTGTTCATGATGATAGTATATCATCGCTTTGTAATCCTGCCAAGCGGGGGTCGCCTGACCCCGTCTAAAGAGCGCGGGTATGCGGCGGCCCTTTCATCAACCAATTATCTCATTCTTGTTCATGAACCGTCCGCCTCCAGCGAAACAATACATAGCTCTTGCTCGTCTTTTTTAGTATAAGAAGCCTTTCATTCTCTCTCGCAGAACCGGCAGCCTTGCAACCAGGGAAGGAGCATCCCATGCGCGCCAACCGCCCGACATTCCTCTGGCCTCTTATTCCCGCCCTTCTACTCAGCGCCGCCTTCACCTTGCTCTTGCGCTGGGCTGGGCCAACCCCTATGGCCGTTGTCCTATTTATCCTTCTCACCCTCTTCTTCATCTATATTCTTGCTATGGCGCGTGTCCTGCTCCTGACGCGCCGACCACGCCTGCGCCCCTTTGGCAGCCCAGGCGGGCGCGGCGACCTCAGCGGCGTGCGCGAGCCGCGCCGCCCCAGGCCACCGCATTGGCCGCCGCGAGCCGCTGCCGCCGTCCCTGAAGACACCCAACGCCAGGAGTCAACCGGACCGGTTGGGTACAGCGATTCCCCTCAGCAGCCGCTGCGCCTGGAAGACGGCCTCGCCTGATACATCGAACACCCATACCACCGCCACTTGTAGCGCCGTCCCTGGCGGCGAATCGCTGCGCCTGCGCGAACACCGCCCTTACACGCGAACGCCACTTGTAGCGCCGCCTTCCAGGCGGCCAGCCGCCGCGCCACCACACACGCCGCCCTTACACGCGAACGCAGATTTAGCCATCAACCATCAACCCCATATGTTCTCCAATCAGCCGCCCATCCACCAGTTCCCAGCGTTCGCCCCCAAAGCGCTGCATAAACCAGCGATCATGCGTCACCACGATCACCGGCCCAGGAAACGCCAGCACCGCCGCCTCGAACGCCTCCAACACATCCAGGCTGACATAATTCGTCGGCTCATCCAGCAGCAGCGCATTCGGCTGCATCGCCATCAGCCGCGCAATCTCCAGCTTGCGCCGCTGCCCCACGCTCAACTGCCCCACCAGCTTCGGCATATCCTCCAGCCGGAACAGCCCTCGTTCCAGCAGCCCCGCAATCAATTGCTCATCGTAGCCAGCGACCACCTGCCGATACGCCCCTAGAATCGTCTGGCCCGTGTCCAGCAGCGGCTCCTGTGGCAGATAGCCCAGCTGCGCGCTACCCGTCACGCGCACACTCCCCGCGTCTGGCGTGTCCAGCCCCAGCAGCAGCCGCAGCAGTGTCGTCTTGCCCACCCCGTTTGGGCCAACCAGCATAATCCGCGCATCCGACGCCACCCGAAAGCTCACATCGCGCAGAATCACCCGGCCATCATAGCCTTTGTTCACATGCTCCACCGTGATCACGCTGTCAGAGCGCAGCCGTCTCGCATCGAATCGCGGATAAAAGCGCAGCGGCCTGGGCGGCTTAAGAATCGGGTCCGCCTCGATGCGCTTCAACTGCTCTTCCGCCGCCCGCACATTCCGCGAAATAGCCTTCTGGACACCTCCTCCTTTGAAGTTATAGATATACTTATCCCCGTCTTTTGGCGCGCGATTATGCGCCACTTGCCGCCCCGTCTCGCGCATACGCAATCGCAGCGCCTTGATCTCTTCCTGCTGGCGCTCATAATCCTCCTCCCATTTCGCCCGCTCAGTCACCTTCGCGCCCGCGTAGGCGTCATAATCACCCTCATACTTCTTGAGGCGCCGCGTATGCTCATCAATCTCGAAAATGCGATTCACCACCCGATTCAGAAACTGCCGATCATGCGACACCGCCAGCAGCGCCCCTCCAAACCCCGCCAGATAACCCTCCAGCCACTCCAGCGCCCCCGCATCCAGATGATTTGTCGGCTCATCCAGCAGCAAAAGATCAGGCGAACGCAGCAGCAATGTCGCCATCCCAACTCGCGCCTTCTCCCCGCCCGAAAGCGTCTCCACCTCCCGCGTGCGCGGCAGATGGGCAATCCCCAGCCCTGCCAGAATCGCATCAATCCGATATTCCAGATCATATCCGCCGCGATCCTGAAACCTCGTCGAAACCAGCGCGTATTCCTCTAAAAGCGCGGCAGCCCGGTCCTCGTCAGCGCCTGCCATCTCCCGCTCAAGCTCGCCCATGCGCGCCTCAAGCTGGCGCAAGTTCCCAACAGACTCCAGAATCAAATCGTCAATCGTCCGGCCAAAGAAGATCGGCGTCGCCTGCGGCAGATAAGCCATCTCCGCCCCGGCGTCCAGCGCAACCGTCCCCGCATCCTGTGTCTCCTGCCCCGCCAGAATATTCAGCAGCGTTGACTTACCCACCCCATTCATCCCAACCACCCCGACCCGATCCCCCGCGCCAACGCTAAACGACAGATCGTCCAGCGTCAGATTGATACCAAATGTCTTGGAGAGATGGTGAACCACCAATGTCATACAACAACCTCAGCTTTCTCCCGCGAGTGACGCGCTGCTTCCGCAAACAAAAACGCGCACCCACAACACGACGGCCAGCCGTGATTGCGTGGTGCGCACTGCTGAGATTGTCCAGAGCAGAGAGGCCAAGAGAGTGAAGGTCAACCTGTGGGAAAGAGGTACAATCTTCGGCGGATTTCCGGTTGCTGCGCTGCACACGACACATCCCGGCTGGGATGGTCAGTATCAAACCGGCAGAATCCGAAGCAGGGGCAATACTCTGCTCAGATGCTTGAAATGCTCATATGCTTCATCTACCGGCTCTTTAGCGCAGCTTCATCGTATGCACCTCCGCCAGAATTATACAATCAGATCACCGAAACCGCAAGCATCAAAACGTCCGCTTTTTTTTACAACGCCAATCCTGCATTCATAACCACTTCTCAACCTGCCTACCACAGACACCTTTCTTCTTTCGTAGTATCTTTCTCTTGAAGAAACACTCTAACGGCCCATCGTCTGCTTCTCACAAACTACCCTTGGGAAAGGGCAGTTTGTGCTTAGCTCATTTTTCCTGAGTCCCAGGTCCGGCAAAGAGTGAGCCTTAGTCTCTATAAATCTGGCAAAAGAGGTATCAGTCATGAGCGTTGAAATAGGGCAGGCAACAGCGTCACTCACCGAGCCAGAGCGCGAGCAGTTAAGCGCCTGGAACACTACAGACCAGCCTTTCCCACAGGATACCTGTGTCCCACAATTAGTCGCTGCCCAGGCGGCTGCCAATCCAGAAGCCGTAGCGGTGGTGAGCGGCGCGCAAACCCTCACTTATCGCGCGCTGAACCAGCGAGCCAACCAGCTTGCACACCTCCTCCAAAAACGCGGCGTCGGCCCCAATACGCTCGTCGCCGCCTGCCTGGAACGCTCTATTGATCTCGTTGTCGCCTGGCTGGGTATCCTCAAAGCTGGCGGCGCTTACGTCGCTACAGACCCCACCTATCCCGCTGATCGTCTGGCCTTCCTCCTCGAAGACGCCCGGCCTCCCGTCTTGCTGACTCAACAACATCTCCTGCCGCGCCTGGCCGTCCCGGCTGCTCAGCTCCTCTGCCTGGATGCTGACGCCGACCTGCTGGACCAGCAGCCCGATACCGAGCCTGCCTGCGCCATCACCGCCGACGATCTCGTGTATGTCATCTACACCTCTGGCTCAACCGGCCAGCCCAAAGGCGTACAGATTTCCCACGCGAGCCTGCTCAACCTCATCTTCTGGCATCAGCGCGCCTTCGATGTCACTGCCGCCAGCCGGGCCACTCAGGTTGCCAGCCCCGCCTTCGACGCCACTGGCTGGGAACTCTGGCCCTACCTCACTGCCGGGGCCAGCATCCATCTGCCCGATACCGAAACACGAGTCGCGCCCGCCGCCCTCCGCGACTGGCTGCTCGCGCACAACATCACCCATACCTTCCTGCCTACCCCGCTTGCCGAGCAGATGTTGGCCCTGGCCTGGCCTGCCCAAACCTCTCTGCGCTACATGCTCACCGGCGGCGACAGGCTGCAACATTATCCGCCTTCCAGCTTGCCCTTCGCCTTTATCAACAACTACGGCCCAACCGAATACACCGTCGTCACCACCTCCGGGCAGGTGCCTCCAGCAGGCTATCCGAACCAGCCGCCCTCGCTTGGACGACCTATTGCCAATACCCAGCTTTACCTGCTTGATGAACAATTGCAGCCTGTACCCATCGGCGAAGCAGGGGAACTCTACATCGGCGGCGCTGGCCTGGCGCGCGGCTACCTCAACCGCCCCGAACTCACCGCCGAACGCTTCATCTCCCACCCATTCAGCGCAGAACCCGGCGCTCGCCTCTACAAAACCGGCGACCTTGCCCGCTATCTCCCTGATGGGCAACTCGCCTTCCTGGGCCGCTCCGACGACCAGATCAAACTGCGCGGCTATCGCATCGAGCCGGGTGAGATCGTCGCTGCCCTGAACCAGCATCCTGCCATCCAGGCCAACATCGTCGTCGCCCGCGAAGACCCGCCCGACGAGAAGCGCCTTGTAGCCTACATCGTCATAGACCCTGAAGCAGCCATCACCCCGGGCATCCTTCAAGAACACCTGCTGGCGAGCCTGCCCGACTATATGGTCCCAGCCGTCTTCGTGCGCCTGGACGCGCTGCCCGTCACCGCCAACGGCAAAGTGGACCGGGCTGCCCTGCCTGCCCCTGACCACACCAACACCCTGCGAGAAGAAATCAGCGAAGAACCCGACACGCCGGTAGAGGCGCTGATAGCGGAGATGGTATCCAACTTACTGCACATTGATAAGGTAGGCATGGATGAAAACTTCTTCATGCTTGGCGGGCATTCGATGCTGGGCATCCAGCTTGTGACCCTTATCGGCGAAACCTTCGGCGTGGAACTGGCGCTGCGCACTCTCTTCGAAGCGCCCACCGTCCGCATGCTATCCACCGAAATCCAGCAGCAGCTTGTCACCAAACTCGAAGCGATGAGCGAAGATGAAGCGCAGCATTTGCTGGCGCAAGGACAGAACCACCAGTAACGCCGGGGTACATGGCGCCGGGAGGCAGAACAATGAACAAAGCTACAGCAGCATCAACAAATACACAGAACAAACCGTTAAGTCTCTACCACCTGCTCGACCCGGAGGTGCTGGCGAATCCCTATCCTCTGTTCCACCGGCTGCGCAGCGAAGACCCCGTACATTGGGATCCCTTTCTGCACGCCTGGGTCGTGACCCGCTACGCCGACATCATCTGGGTCTTCCAGCACTTCTCCGCCAACCGCACGCCTACACCCGAACAGCTAGAAGCGATGGGCCTGGGAGCGTTACGGCCCCTGGCGCAGCTCATGGTGCGCCAGATGCTCTTTCTGGACCCACCCGCGCATGGCCGCGTGCGTGGGCTAGCCTCCAAAGCCTTCACGCCCCGGCGCGTCGAAATCTTGCGTGGGCACATTCAGGACATCACCAACCGCCTGCTGGACGACATCCAGACCACCGGACACATGGATGTTATCGCCGATCTCGGCTACCCCCTGCCAGCCATCGTCACCGCCGAACTGCTCGGCGTGCCAACTTCCGACTGGCGACAGTTGACCGCCTGGTCCGGCGACTTCGCCCAGGTGCTGGGCAACTTCCAGCACAATCCTGACCGCGTTCCCCAGGTGCTGCGCACCGTTGATGAAATGACCGCCTATTTCCAGGCCGCTGTCCAGGAACACCGCGCACACCCGCGCGACGGCCTCATCAGTGCGCTCATCGAAGCTGAAGTGGACGGTGATCGGCTCACCGACGACGAGATCGTCGCCAACACCATCGTCACTATGGTCGGCGGCCAGGAAACTACCACCAACCTCATTGGCAATGGCATCCTGACTCTGCTGCGCCATCCCGACCAGCTAGAGCGCCTCAAGGCCGACTTCTCCCTCATCCCTTCAGCCGTCGAAGAACTGCTGCGCTACGAAAGCCCTAGCCAGCAAACCGCTCGCCTGGCCCCGGATGACGTGGAACTGGGCGGTAAGCTCATCCGCAAACGCCAGGCAGTGATTGCCGTCATGGCCGCAGGCAACCGCGACCCGGAGCGCTTCCCTGACCCTGACCGCCTCGATCTGGGCCGACAAGATAACCGCCATCTGGCCTTTGCCTGGGCCAGCCACTTCTGCTTCGGCGCACCCCTGGCGCGCATTGAAGGGCAGGTGGCCTTCGAGACCGTGCTGCGCCGCATGCCCAATCTTAGCCTGGACCCACCGCCGCTCAAGTGGCGCGACAATCTCGGCCTGCGCGGCCTGACCGCCCTCCCTGTCAGCTTCTAGTAATGAGCAGTGAAGCAAGAGGGCCATGCCTGACGGTATGGCCCTCTTGCTTCCACTACATCATCTTTTCAAGCTGCTCGACCACATCTCTGGCACACCCCCACGAAAGCGTCACACCGGCCCCGCCATGCCCGTAGTTATGCAGCAAAATACGATCCGGCGCAGCGCGCTCGCCTTCCACTCGCACCTCCGAGCGCAGAGGACGCCAGCCAGTCACCACCTTCAGCACATCAGCCGACGTTGCCCTGGCGATAGTCGGCGAAAGCCGCGCGCAGCGTCGCATAATCGCCTCAGCTTCGGGATCAAGCGTCGCGCTCTCCTGATACTCCTGGCCCTGATAGCTCTCCCCCGACACATCCTCCTCATCCGTCCCACCTAGCACAATATCATCAATGCGCGGAATAACATACGCCATACTGCTGCGGTCTTCGTCATCCAGCAGCGCCTGATGAAAATCGCGCTGCCTGATACGTACCACCTTCCCCCGTGAGGGATGCAGGTCTCGATCTCCCACCAGTTCCCGCGCGCCCAATCCCGCGCAGTTCACCACTACCTGGCTCTGCGCAAACACCTCCTCCAACTTCGTCACCGTTCGCTGCGCAATCTGCCCACCCTTCGCCAGAAACTCTCGGCGCAGATACTCCAAATAGCGATTCATATCAATCACCAGCGCCTCGAACACATAACCATCCTCGCGCCCTGGCCGCAGTTCCGCCGCCGTCGCGTGCCGAAATCCAACCACTACATCCCGCCAGGCTGGGTCTTCCTTGCGCTCCTGGCACAGCTCCAGCACTGGCGCCTGGATAACCCCGCTCTCCGGCACAGCCAGCAGACCCTCAAACCGCCGAAACGCCTCCGCCCCCCACCTTGCGACCTTCCCCGGCGGATTCACCCTGAACGGATGCCAGATCGCCGCCGCTGCATTCGAGGTCGTATACGGCGGCAGTGTCTTCGCCCAGATGCTCACCCGATGCCCCGCCTCAAGCAGCAGCACCCCCGTCGTCAGCCCCGAAACCCCACAGCCAATTACAATAATGTCTCGCGCCGTCCCGCGCGCCAGGGTATCTTCACTCATCGCTCAATAAACCTCTTGCGTTCAAGATAGAGCCAGTATAGCGCCATTGTAGCACAGCCATAGGCTCTACCCAACAAATGTATCAAATCCTCAATAAGCAACATATTTCCGAGGGTTTAGTACATATTCATTCGATAGTTTTGCCCCATAGCATAAAATATTTGCTATTTCTCCGAGGATCTAGTACAATATCCTGATAGACGCTGTATTCTGAAGATCACCGTCTCTGATGGAGGAAGGGCTATGAAATCCTGGTTCAGCATTGATGGCGCGCTTGAACCAATTGAGTATGATGGCCCCAGCTTTTTCCGCTTCCCTCTTGAACTCGCTGAACTGGTCATCAGTCGCTATTCCATGCCGGGGGATTGGGTATTCGACCCATTTTGCGGCTTTGGCACAACGCTGGTCGCAGCGCAGCGCCTGGGTCGTCAGGCTATCGGAGTCGAAAAAGACGCCGGGCGCGCCAGCTTCGCCGCCCGACGCATCGAGCCACCTAGCCGTGTCATCAATGAGAATATCAAGCGCCTCAGAAGCCACAATCTGCCACCATTCAATCTGCTGTTCACCAGCCCGCCCTATGGCAGCTTCCGAAACCCGGAGTGGGCGACAGACGCCCATTACTTTGCCGACCTCCGGGCCATTTTTAGCAAGATCGCGCTGGGCATGCAGCCGAACGCAAAGCTGATCATTGAAATATCAAATCTGCGCGTGAATGGCCGGATGCGCCCCCTCGCCTGGGACGCCGCCAGAATATTAAGCGAACTCTTCTTGTTCGAGGGCGAGATGGTGCGCTGCAACACAGGCCCACAGGAGGCTGGCCCAGGCTACCATCATAGTTACCTGTTGATATTCACCAATAAGGGATAGGCTCAACTACCATGAACACCATGAACATTGCCCTTGTCCAGATGCGCTGCGAAAAAGGCGCGATTGACGCCAACCTGGTCGCCATCCAGACCTACCTGCAAGAAGCCGCCCGCCGCAATGTAGAGATCATCTGCTTCCCCGAAATGAGCATCACTGGCTATATAGACCCCACGCGCCAGCCCGAAGCCATTGTGCGCCTGGACGGCCCTGAAGTCGCCCGCTTTGTCGCCATGACCCGCGAGACGCAGATCACGGCGCTGGCGGGGCTGGTCGAAGCCAACCCCAACGGCAAACCCTTCATCACTCAGGTCGTCGCCCGCGACGGCAGCATCCTGAGTTACTATAGGAAAAAGACCATCATCACCGACGAAGTACACTGGTTCTCTCCTGGCCCAACCGTCGCCGTCTTTCCCCATCCGAAAGCGACCTGCGGCCTTTCCATCTGCGCCGACATCGATAACCCGGCGGTCTTCGCCGAAAACGTCCAGCAAGGCGCGCGCCTCATCTTTGAGGCTGCCGCCCCTGGACTCTATGGCGAACAAGCCACACGCAACTGGCAGGCAGGCTACGACTGGTGGCGCGGTGGGTGCCACACCAAACTCGGCCAGTACGCCCGCGACCACCACATCTCTATTGCCGTCGCCACCCAGGCGGGCAGAACTATTGACGAAGATTTCCCAGGTGGTGGCTACGTCTTCGGCCCCGACGGCTCATGCCTCTACGAAACCGCCGACTGGTCGGAAGGCGTACTGTATGCCACGCTGACCCTGGAGGATGCCCATGCCTGAAACACTCTCATCCACCGAGCGCCTCGAAGCCTTCCTGCGCGAGCATGGTGGCTTCGTGCGCCTCGAAGACCTGCGCCAGCAGGGCATTGACCGCAGAAACCTCTATGCTCTGGCCGAAGAAGGTCTGGTAGAGCGCGTCGGCCAGGGTCTCTACCGCTCAACCGATGTCGAACTCTGCCCCCCAGACGACCTCGCCGAAGCAGCCATCGCCGTCCCGCATGGCGTCGTCTGCCTCACCTCCGCGCTGGTCTATCACGACCTCACCGACGAGAACCCATCAGTCCTGCACATGGCTGTCGAAGGCAAGCGTTGGGGGCCGCGCGTCATCAGCCCTCCCGTCAAGTTCCACTACTTCTCCGGCAAAGCCTTCTCCGCTGGCATCGAAGAAGTACAACTTGACGGCGTGCCGGTGCGCGTGTATAGTGTAGAAAAAACGCTTGCCGATTGCCTGAAATATCGGCACAAATTGCCACCAGGCGTCCCACAGGCAGCCCTCCGCGACTACGTGCGACGGCGCAAGCTGTATGCTGACCAACTGCTTCATTACGCCCGCATCTGCCGCGTCGAACCCTTGCTGCGGCTCTATATGGAGGTATTGCTCTAATGGCCCATCGTTCCACAAAAGTCAAGAACATGGCCGCCTCAGTGCAAGCGCGCTTGAAGACCCTCTCAGGCGGCTCAGGACACCGTTACGCCCAACTCCTCCTGCTCTACACCCTCGAAGGCATCTTGCGCCGACTGGCGCAATCTCAGCATCACAACCATTTTGTCCTCAAAGGCGGCCTCCTCCTCTTCGGCATGAAAGCGCACCTTGCCCGCGCCACCCGCGACCTCGATCTCCTGGGCAGAGACACCCCCGTAGACCCCGCCAGCGTCGCTGCCCTCATGCGCGACATCTGCGCGCAGCCGCTCCCGGAGGATGACGGCCTGCGCTTCGACCCTGCCAGCGTTGAAACCGAAACTATCACCGAAGAAAACGAGTATCCTGGCGTGCGCGCTCGCTTCTATGGCTTTCTGGCCCACGCCCGCAGCCGTGTCATCGTGGATGTCGCCGCTGGCGATCCCATCGTCCCTGGCCCGCGCGAGTTCCCCTATCCAACCCTGCTGGGGCAGCAGCCCTTCACCCTTCAGGCGTACAGCGTCGAATCCGTCGTCGCTGAAAAGCTCGATGCTCTGGCCGAGCGCGGTCTGCTCACCAGCCGCCTCAAAGATTGCTACGACCTCTGGATGCTCGCGCAGCAGCACCCCTTCGACGGCGCGCTCTTGCAGCACGCCATCCAGGCCACCTTCGCCGCGCGCAGCCGCGCCTTCTCCCCCGAACTCTCTACCATCCTGACCCTCGCCTTTGCCGAAGACGCCCGTAAACAACAGCAATGGACTGCGTTCCTCGCCGCCAAAACCGCCAACGATGCCCCCGCCAGCCTGATAGACGCCCTCGCGCCCGTCACAGAGCTTCTAGCGCCTATTTGGCAAGCCAGCAGCGCCGGGCAACCATTCTCCGGCTCCTGGGACCACACTACCTTTGTCTGGAACAACACCACACCCGACTGAACACCACCCGTACCGCCGCCGAGACGGCGGCCCACCGTTGGCCTATAACGAACGCCGCCCCCGCCCCTCCAGGCGCACGCCGCTATGATGAACCGAACGCTCCTCTTCAGAGCGATCAGCCCACCCAATAGCTCGCCGTAAACATCACCAGACCCAACACTGACAAGAAGCCCATCACCAACAGCGTCGCCTCGCGCAGCGTGGGCCGTTTCGCCGTCCACCGGCACGCCACCAGCAAAAACGGAAACAACACCAGGCTATAGCGGTTGTAGGCGAACAGCGTCGCCGATAACAGCGGCAGCAGCATACTCCCCACCACAAACAGGCGATACGACCAACGCATCGGACGCCACATCACCGCCAGCAGTGTGCAATCTACCACCAGCGCCAGCACGCAGCTTAGAGAGGTAATGTCAGCCCGGTTATCCCAGGGCCAGCCATTGATAAGCAGTTGCAGATACTCCTGTGGCCCCGCCCAGATGCCCAGCGTAAAATGCCTGCCGCCCCAGCCATAGTTATAAGCATGCTGAAATGCCAGCGGATCATGATAGAGCAGTTGCAGATAAAGCGCATACGCCGCCAGCCCACTCATCCCCAGCGCCGCCGCGCCCAGCCCCTTCCAATAGCTGCGGCTCACCAATCCTTCCACCAGCACCGCCCCGACCAGTACAATCCCCGGCAAGCGCGTGGCCGTCGCCACCGCGCAGCACAGCCCTGCTATCAGCCAGCGTTCGTGGCGCATCGCCAGAAAACACCCCAGGCACGCCAGCAGAAACAGCGTCTCGGTATACACCGCCAGAAAAAAAACCGCCACAGGGACCAGCAAGAAGAACAGCGGCGCGCTCCATGCCGCGCGCTCCCCCGCCTCCTCACGCACGATCTGCACAAATAGCGCGACAGTCGGGAAAAGCAGCACGCGATTCAGCAGCACGCCCGCCAGCAGATAATTCCCCCCGAGCACATCACCGACTATATGAATCAACCCTGGAAACGCCGGAAAAAAAGCGTCAAGCCCGCCCGCGCGCGGCCCATAGCCCTGTGTCGCAATCAGCGTATACCAGATGCCATCCCAACGCGCCCAGATCGTCTCCCATAGTGGATACTGCCCCTGGCGAAACACCGGATGGTTCTGGAAAAAAGCCGAGACATCATTCGTCGGAGGAAAGATCGTAGCCGAAAGCAGCCCCACAACCTCAGCCATAATCTCCCAAACCAGCGTCAGTGCCAACGCCCGAATCAGCACACGATGACGACGAGAAAAATCGCCCAGCCCGAGCCTGCGCTTCCCCAGCCCGCCCAACTTCAGCGTCGCCTCCAACGGCTCGTCCGAAACATCCGTCTCCGGGCTGCTCGTTGCAAAGCGCAGGTGAATCATGCGCCCCAAAAGAACCTTCTGTAAGAGCAAGAGTACCATGCGTTCCTGTCTAGGAAGTCTAGCTTAAGCGCATAGACCACTCTCTCTAAGGTTGCACGGGCCATGCCAACAAGCGCAGCAAACAAGAGAGGAACCGGCGAAAGCAAACGACGGCGCAAAAAGACACCCTCGTTCGTTATGTATACAGATGTGGAGAGTGTAGCCAGGGCATGCTATGATAGTGTGAGCAAAAGAGCGACACAATGGGAGGGTCTGAGATGGCTGGACTGGAAGGGGCGCGGCTCGGCGCCTATGAACTCATTGAGCGCGTCGGCAGTGGAGGGATGGCTGAGGTCTACCGCGCCAAACAATCTACCGCGTTCGGCAGAGAAGTCGCTGTCAAAGTCATTCGCCAGGGCTACAGTGAAGATAAGATGTTTCGTGAGCGATTCCTGCGCGAAGCGCAAGCCATTGCCAAACTCTCGCACCCCAACATCCTGCCCCTCATCGAATTTGGCGAAGAAAACGACTTGCTCTACCTCGTCATGCCCTATGCCCCTGACGGTACCCTGCGCGACCTCATCGCTCGCGTCAACGGACCGCTCCCCCTCTCCGATGCTACCGAAATCTTCACCCAACTGTGTGACGCTGTACAATATGCCCACGAACAAGGCATCGTTCACCGCGACATCAAACCGCAGAACGTCCTCATCCAGCGCGGCAAACACCTGCTGCTGGCCGACTTCGGCATTGCCCGCGACGCCAGCAGCGACCAGAAACTGACCTCAACCGGAGCGGGCGTCGGCACCGTCGAATACATGGCCCCCGAACAAGCGATGGGCAAAAGTGATGCCCGCAGCGACCTCTACAGCCTGGGCATCGTCCTCTATCAAATGCTCACCGGGCGCGTCCCCTTCAGCGGCAGCACTCCCTTCGAGATCATGATGAAGCAGGCCCAAGACGCGCTTCAGCCCGCGCGCTCATTGAACCCATCGCTCCCACGCGAAGCCGATGGTGTGCTGGCAATGGCCCTGGCAAAAGACCCCGACAGACGCTTCCAGAGCGCCAGCGCGCTCTTGCGCGCCGTCCAGGGATTGACTCAAGCAGGACAAGGCAGCCAGGTTGATCTGTCCACTCGCGCCGCGCCCACCCCGCGCCAGATCGGCGCTGAAGGCTATGGTTTCCCGTCCTCCCCATCGCGTGGCTCCAATCCGGGCGCTGGATATGGCTCTAACCCTGGAGTGGGCTATGGCTCCAATCCAGGCCGGGGCGCGCCCCCAACCTGGGGCGACATACCCTCCAGACCGCGCCACCGCGCTGGCGAACGTGACCCCTACAGCAGCTACGGCGACAATCGGCCTTCCGCTGGCCGGGGCAGCAGACCCTACAACGCGCCTCCTGACCCCTACAACGACTATAGCGACGACAGAACCGTTGCCGCCCCGCCGCCGCGCCGTCCAACCAATCCCTATGGCGGTTCGCCCAGCCGTTCCGGCACACGTCCGCCGGGTGTTGCCCGCCCTGAATGGCCGCCCGACAATGCCCCCAACCGCAGCAGTAACAGATGGCTGCTCATCGTCGCAGCAGTGCTGGTCGTTGCCGCGCTTGCCGTCGGCGGGCTGGCCTATGTCAACCTCCATACTGGCACCGGCGCCGCGCCCATCACAGCAGCTACCAACACTCCGGCCAGCACCGTGACCGTAACCCCCACCACGCCCCCTGTACTCAAGCCGTCCTATGCCTTCATGCGCGACTATCAGGTCTTCGTCTCTCTTCACGGACAGGCCCCCCAGCAAATGACCAACATCCCCCAGGTGGGCCAACCGAATTCATTCTTAAACGCGGGCGTCAACTACGACTACCCCTTGACGCCGCTCCTTTTCTCGCCCGACGGGCGTTATATCGCTGCCCTCATCGCCGTCGTCACCGGCCCAAGCGATGGGTTTTACTTCGGCAACCTCTACGTCATAGATACTCAGACCAGCGCCGTCACCACCCCAAACTCCCCTGGCTCCAGCAAACTTATCACCGCCCTGGGCGGCGCAAACAGCATCGCCTGGGCCGATAACCATACCCTGCTCATCTCCGGCGACGAAAATAACGCTAGCATCCTCGCCTACGACGCCGCCAGCGGCAAGGCCAAGGTCGCCTTCAGTCCCAATGGAGGAGCTATCCCCGTTGGCTCAGTCGTCGTGCGCGGTCACTTCGCCTTCTACAGCGAACTCGTCTCCAAATCTGCCAGCAGCTACGACCTCATCCTCCGCCAATACGACCTCAATGCCCACAGCGACAAAAAGCTCTTCACCCTGGGGACCGCGCAAGCCCTCGAAGGGCCAGGCCCGCAGTTCACCGGCTACGCCCCCTTCGACATCTCGCCCGACGGCACACGCATCCTCTGGCATGGCAGGCGGCCCGGCGGCAGCAGCGACGGCATCTGGTATAGCAAGCTGAATCAAACGAGCCTCTTCCACCTCTTCTCTGGGGTAGACCTGGGGCAGAACTCCGACAACCTTCCCTTCCAACCCACGCCGCTCCTTTCGCCCGATGGCAAAAAAGCTCTGCTCACCACCGCCAACGCCGTCTACACCATCAACGTAGATGGCAGCGGCATCAAAACCTATGCCTACCCCAACGCCCAGGCATCCTGGCTGCCCAACAGCAGCGGCATCACCATCGCTCAGCCGACCAGCTCGACAGTCCCATCCTACAAAACCTTTACCTGCGCCCTCAGCAACGGCGGCTGCTCTGCATTTCAGGACAACGGCGGCCCATTGTACTGGTCGCCAGTCTAACAGCAGAAACCAAACGCGCCAGGGACGGCGGTACAGGCGGCGTCCCTGGCAGCACAGCCTCCAGGCGCGGCCTTCAACCGCCTACCTACTCCTGCCGACCAAAAACAAACGTCGCCGCGCTCAAAATGACCACCGCAAATCCCACCACCACCCCAAGATCAAGCGCGGGCGGATATACCCAATAGCCATCTAGCAGGCCGCGCAGCATATCAACCGCATACGTCAGCGGATTGAAAAGAGCAATAACCTGGAGCCAGCGCGGAGCATTGGTAAGCGGAAACTGCGCGCCGCTGATGAAATACAGCGGCAGAATAATGAAATTATTGATTGTCCCAAAACCCTCGAACGAACGCATCCGTGACGCAATCAGAATGCCCACGCCCGTCAATCCTAGCCCTGTCAGCAGCATCACCCCCATCGAAGCCAGAATCGCCCACGGCGCGGGCCAGACCCCCACAAACGGCGCAAACACAAAGATAAGCGTCCCCTGCAACGTAGCCATCAGCGCGCCTGCCAGCCCCTTGCCAATTACAATAGACGTGCGCGGAATCGGCGCAACTAAAATCTCCTTGAGAAAGCCAAACTCCCGATCAAAAATAATACTGATCGCGCTCTGAAATGAAGCAAAGACAATCGCCATCGCCATCATCCCAGGGAACACAAACACCAGATACGAAAGGTTATCGGGCGCGCGCACCGAACCGCGCAAGCCCACCCCTAGAATAAACAGCCAGACCACTGTGCGCGCCAGCGACCCATACAACTGCGTTCGCTCGCGGAAAAAGCGCACCAGATCACGCTCGCACAGCATCAAGATCGCCTCCACATCCAGCAACCGCTTCACCGCCACGCGCCTCTGCCTGGTCGTCTCTGGCGCAGCAACCATCTTCGCCATCTAAGCACCCCTCCCCCCGCGCCGTTTGAGCGCCGTGCGCAACCGATCCTGATCCGATGCCTGCTCCTCACGAATTGCCCGCCCGGTCAGTTGCAAAAACACATCATTGAGCGTTGGCCGCGCTATATCCACCGACTGTACGGCTATAGGAAAATTGCGCAGCAGTTCCGGCACAAACCGATCTCCCTGCCCCACCTCCACGCGCACCGCTCCATCTTCTTCCACCGGCGCAAGACTATACTCCTGGCGCAGATAGCTGGCCGCAGCGCCGTTATCCGCCGTTCGCAAACGAACCACATCACCCCCCAGCCCCGCCTTCAGCGCCGCAGGGGTATCCAGCGCAATCAACCGCGCGTGATCCATAATCCCAATGCGATCACAGTTTTCCGCCTCATCCATATAATGTGTCGTCATAAAAATCGTGATACCCTCCTCCTTGCGCAGCGTATGCAAATGCTCCCAAATATTCTGCCGCGTCTGCGGGTCCAGCCCTACCGTCGGCTCATCTAGAAACAGCACCGCCGGACGATGCAGCAGACCCCGCGCAATCTCCAGCCGCCGCTTCATCCCGCCCGAAAACAGCCGCACTCGCTCCCCCCCGCGATCAGCCAGATCAACCATCTCCAGCATCCTCCTGATGCGCGCTCGCCGCTCGCGGGACGGCACATGATAAATCATGCAGTGAAAGCGCAGATTCTCTTCCGCTGTAATCCTATCGTCCAGGCTATAATCCTGAAAAATAATCCCAATCGAAGCCCGCACCTCCGCCGACTGATGCGCCACATCATAGCCGTTCACCCGCGCCCAGCCCTCTGTCGGGCGCAGCAGTGTGCAAAGCATCTTAATCGTTGTGCTTTTCCCCGCGCCATTTGGCCCTAGAAAGCCAAACACCTCGCCAGGCTTCACCGAAAACGAGAGATGATCAACCGCCGTAAACGCCTCGAAGCGCCGCACCAACTCATACGCCTCGATAGCCGCGCCCGACCCGCGCGCCGCAGGCGCATCCGTCAAAGCGCCTTCAGAAATCATCGGCATCCGCTCTTCTCCTAACGCTCTACCGCCGCATCCTGCTCAGCGCGAGCGCGAATGTCGGCATCCAGAAGCTTGTCCAGATCATCCAACCCCGCGAGCAGCTGCCGCTTCTGCTCCGCGTTCAGTTCAGCCAGCAAGCTGCGCAGCCAGCCATCCACCACCCCCTGATACCGCTCCAGCGCCCGCTGCCCGCCAGGCGTTAGACGCAGCAGCACCTGCCGCCGACTCTGTGGATCAGGCTGGCGCTCCACCATCCCCCGCTCCACCAGTCCATCAATTCGGCTCGTCATCGTTGGCATCGTCACCCCCATCTGCCAGGCCAGATGCGTCGTCAGCGTCGTACCCTGCGCCGCAATCGCCTGCACACAGCGAAACTGCGCCAGCGTCAGCCGCTCGGCGCCTGCGGCGGCGGGCGCTTGCCTCGGCTGGGCCTCGGCACTCTCGCTCCCGTTGGTCGCTCGCGCGCCCGCCCCTTCCGCCTGATCGATCACATGGCGAACCGCCCGAAAATACCGGGGCAAAATCGTCTCAAGCGCCGTAATGAGCGCCCCATCCAGAAGAACGGCATCATCCAACCCTGCCGCCTGATCTTGTCGTTCATTCATATCTAACCCTCGTGCCTCCACCAAAATTACTTCGATTTCCTTACTATTCTCCTCTCTAATAGTAATAAAATCGAACCGTTTTGTCAAGAGAAAAGGGCCGCGCCGCCATCGCTGGACAGCGCAGCCCTCGAATTATCCATTACCTGACCAACCGTGTGTACCACCGTCCCTGGCAGATAACCGCCGCGCCAACACGAACGCAGCCCTGCGCGCAAACGGGTTCGCTATTACGCCCCCAGCCCTGCAAACAGATCAGCCGCAGCCGCCGGGTCCGACCTATCCACAGGCGTCCCCGCCGCCAGGGCAAAATACTCCGTCCCGCGCCACTGTGCCGTAATCTCTTCCGGCAGCCTCGCAAACGGGCTGTTCGGATTCATCTGCGTGCGGTGCTGAGTCACCGACCTGCGCTTCAGGTCCAGATACGCGCGCACATCTATCTGATTCGTAATCATCTCATCCGGCAGGCCCAGCTTCTCCGGGTCCATACCCGTAAAATTGCTCGCCATACCCGCCTCCCGCGCAAACTGCGCGAGCTGCCGAATCCTGCTGCGTGGCATCGAAGTATAAAAGAGCCGTTTCACCTCCCACGCCGCGCCCGTCTCAGGATACTGCCCCGCATCCTTCGCTGCGTGGAACGCCTTCGTCGTCAACTCCTGAATCCGAATATGATCGGGATGCCCATAGCCTCCCGTTGGATCAAACGTCGTTATCACCGTTGGCTTAAACGCTCGAATTACGCGCACAATCTTCCCCACTGCCTCGCCCTCATCCACATTCATAAAAGCTGCGGCATCCTGATTCCCGTCCGTCCCACGCATCCCCGAATCGCGGTAATCCAGAAACCAGAGTTGCCCAATCTTCGCAACCTCCGCCGCCCGGCGCATCTCCTGTTCACGCACCTGGCCCAGCGTCTCCGGCGTTGCCAGCGGAGGATCAGCCTCCGCAATCTCCCCTAGCTCACCGCGCGTTGCGCAAATCAAACCAGTACGAACGCCGCGCTCTGCATACCACGCCAGCGTACCCGTCACCCCTTGCTCATCGTCAGGGTGCGCGTAGCTGGCAAGAATTGCCAAATCAGACACGCTCAGACCATCCTTTCTCTGCCATTTGCTCATCCTCTCTTAAAATACACCCACCTCTTCCACTATACTGTCTCGCCAACACACAGCGCAAGCCAGCCACCGTCTGCCCTCAAGGGCTACTTACCCGCAGGCCAGCGTCCAGCCGCCTGGAAGGCGGCGCTACAGGTAGGCGGTTTTCACCCGCCAACCGGCCAAAAGTCCTGCTTGCCCCCCAAAAGGCGCACCAACGCTTGACAGAGAGCAGCCCGTCAGGCTATACTCTCTGCATACCCGTTGGTTGGATACATTTTGTTCTGGAGGGTAGCTCACACCCAGCTATCAAAAACCATCTGAAGAACGGCTGGCATAGCCGACGCCAAAAACGTCGGCCCTGCCATGACCCCACATCCGGCTTGTCCAGATATAGGGCTGGGGAGTATTGTACCATTGAGACCCTCCGCCAGACCCCCCAGCGACCATATCTGTGAACCCTGCGGCCTCTCCGGGCCAGGGTTCCCCGATGTGGTCGTTCCATTTTCTCCGCCGCTTGTCGGCAGGAAAGGGGAG